>JAUXAE010000132.1 GCA_030620035.1 Dehalococcoidales bacterium | reverse complement strand
GCCGAGCTGGCGTGAGCTTGGGCGAACTTATCGGCATGCGCCTACGGAAGGTCGATATGCGGGGTATAGTCTTGAATAAGATCCGTGCCGTTCGCGCGGGGATGGACATCTCCACGGTAGAGATGGAAAACCACTACCTTTCCGGGGGTCGTGTTCCCAACGTGGTTACGGCCCTGATTGTTGCTAACCGGGCAGCGATCAACCTAAACTGGAAGACAGCCACAGCCATTGATCTGGCCGGTAGAGATATTCTCGATGCCCTCCAGACCTCGGTTAACCCCAAGGTCATCGATTGTCCAGGAACTGACCCGGTGCGAGGCACAGACAAAATTGATGCCGTTGCCAAGGATGGCATCCGCCTACTGAGCAAGGCCCGGGTGACCGTGCGGGCCAATATTGCCCGGTTAGTAGGGGGAGCCACCCAGGAGACGGTCGTGGCTCGTGTCGGCCAGGCCATAGTCAGCTCTATCGGCTCGACTTCTACCTATAAGGAAGTGTTGGAGAACCCGGACCACATTTAGCGAAAGGCCCTTGATGCAGGCCTGGATGCGGGCACAGCCTTTGAGATACTTTCCATCGATATTGCGGATATTTCCGTGGCCGGCGTGGAAACAGAAGCCAACGTGGGTGCTAAACTCCAGGCTGAGCAGGCCGAGGCTGACCTCCGGCGCTTCCAGGCCGAGGCTGAAAAACGCCGAGCCCTGGCTGTAGCCCGCGAGCAAGAGATGAAGGCCGTTGTCCAGGAAAACCGGGCCAAGGTCGTATTGGCTGAGGCTGAGGTCCCCTTGGCCATAGCCGAGTCTTTCCGCTCCGGAAACCTTGGCATCATGGCCTAGTATTGCATGAAGAATACCCAGGTCAATAGACTAGTCCATTGTCGTTAACTTAGGGACGACAGGCAGCGGTAGTCTAGGGAACTGGCGGCTACCGGTAAGAGGGGAAAGAATGAATTGCTGAAAGCTAAGAGGCCCTGCATCAGTAAACTGAAAAGGAGCTCTTATGACTAAGATTCGACCTTTGGGAGACAGGGTTCTTATCCGGCGTCTGGAGGCTCAAGATGAAACCCCTGGAGGCATCCTTCTGCCCGACACCGCCAAGGAAAAGCCCAAGCGGGGGAAAGTCGTGGCCGTGGGCGAGGGTCGGCTGCTGGACAATGGCACCCGGGCGACGATGCAAGTTAAGAAGGCCGACGAACTGCTTTTCGCCAGCTACAGCGGCACAGACATCACCATAGACGGTAAAGAAATGCTCATCATCTCCGAGGCTGATATTCTGGCAATCGTTTCTGGTTAGCTGGGTATTTTTGACAAGGCTGAATCAGCAAAGCAAGCTATTGTGACTAAGTGCTGAAGTCAAGATTAAGGAGTCCAAATACATGGCAGCTAAAAAAATCGCATTTGATCAAGAGGCCCGGGAGGCCATCCGTCGCGGCGTCAAGCAGCTCGCACGGGCGGCAAAGATCACCTTGGGACCGGCCGGGCGAAATGTTCTGCTGGAAAAGGGCTTCGGCTCGCCGACAGTAACCAAAGACGGCGTAACGGTAGCCAAGGAAATCGAATTGGAAGATGCCTACGAGAACATGGGGGCCCAGATGGTCAAGGAAGTGGCCAGTAAGACCTCCAACGTAGCGGGCGATGGTACTACCACAGCTACGTTGCTGGCTGAGGCTATCTTCGAGGAGGGACTGAAAAACGTCGCCGCCGGGGCCAATCCCATGGAGCTTAAGCGCGGGATTGACAGTGCCGTCGAGGCTGTGGTCAAGCACCTGGAGAAGATGAACATCAAGGTCGAGTCTGATCAGCAAATCACCCAGGTCGGAGCCTGCGCAGCCAACCAGGACCTGGAGATCGGCAAGATGATCGCCGAGGCTATGAGCAAGGTGGGCAAGGACGGCGTGATCACCGTTGAGGAAGGCAAGGCTCTGGAGAGCAAGGTTGAGCTTCTCGAGGGTATGCAGTTCGACAAAGGCTATCTTTCCCCACACTTTATCAATGCTCTCTCAGCCATGGAGGTGGTCCTGGAGAAACCCTACGTTCTGATCCACGAGAAGAAGATCTCAGCGGTGAAGGACTTGCTTCCGCTCCTGGAGAAGGTAGCCAAGGCTGGCCGACCGCTGCTGATTATTGCCGAAGACGTGGAGGGCGAGGCCCTGGCTACTCTAGTGGTCAACAAGTTGCGGGGAACGCTGCAGGTCGCAGCGGTAAAGGCCCCGGGCTTCGGCGACCGGCGCAAGGCTATGATGGAGGACATGGCCATCCAGACCGGTGGCCAGGCCATCTTTGAGGACCTCGGCCTGCAACTGGAGAATTTGGAGCTTTCTTCGCTGGGCTCAGCCAAAAAGATTACCATCGACAAAGAGACCACTACTATTATTGAAGGGGCTGGCTCGGAGGAGAGTATCCGCGGCCGAATTGAGCAGATCAAACGTGAGATAGACACCACTACCAGCGATTATGACAAAGAAAAACTCGAGGAACGGTTGGCCAAACTCTCCGGTGGTGTGGCTCAGCTCAATGTTGGCGCAGCCACCGAG
>JAUXAE010000102.1 GCA_030620035.1 Dehalococcoidales bacterium | reverse complement strand
TACGGTCAGGGCTTGCAACCTGACCCAAAAGGGAAAGGGGCTAGCCTGAGCCTTCCGGGTTCAGATTGCTAGCCCCTTCCAATAGCCCTGGAGCTGCCGATGAAAATAATCAAGCCTCGGGAGCCGACTTTCATCGGCATGCTCCCGAGGCATCTTATAAACACCTTACCGCTATTTTAGCTGTTTGTCAAGCCCTAAGTCACTTTTTGGTAGGAACGACCTCAAAAATTCAGACAGAGCCCCTATGGTGATAATAGGAATCCGGAATCTTTTGGCCAGAGCCTTCAGCTCTTTAGCA
The DNA here is from genome assembly GCA_030620035.1 of Dehalococcoidales bacterium. Taxonomy (GTDB): domain Bacteria; phylum Chloroflexota; class Dehalococcoidia; order Dehalococcoidales; family JAUXAE01; genus JAUXAE01. Next base: position 3,619 of record JAUXAE010000102.1, on the reverse strand, counting down.
TTCATCATTTCTCCGCTATCACTCACCAGCTCACAAAGCACACCCCCAGGATATAATCCAGCTAGCTGGCTAAGTTGCACTACAGCCTCAGTATGGCCATTACGTCCAATCAGCCCATCAGCATGAGCGCCAAGCAACATAACATGTCCAGGGCGGGCTAAATCAGACGGCTTGGTGTGGGGGTCGATTATTTTCCTGATGGTGAATGCCCTATCCTTTGGTGAAATCCCTGAGTGCTCTACCTCTTTAGCATCAACAGAGCTATAGAATGGGGTATCGGTTACCCGATATCTTGAGGGCAATGAGTCTATTTCCAGCTCCTTAAGCCTTCCCCCGGGCAGAGCCAGGCAGAGGAGTCCTGAAGCTACCCTGGCAGCAAACAAAATTGACTCGGCGACTATTTCCTGAGCAGGGATGGCCAGGTCGGCTTCCCTCTCATTTTCCGAGAAGATAATAACAAAGCGCCTTTCCTGGAAGGCTTTAATGGCTGCCTTAACTCTTGAGAACATGGAGTCTAGTCTCCTCCAATGCGTCTCTGTCTCCCCCCGTAGGCCTGTAGCGCCTTCTCAAGCTCCTTGGTATCAAAATCGGGCCAGAGGGTTTCAGTGAAAAAAAGTTCGCTATAAGCTGCTTGCCATATCATAAAATTAGACAGCCGCAGGTCGCCCCCGGTGCGGATCACCAGGTCAACATTAGGCAGCCCGTCCATGTAGAGGTAATGGCCAAATAAATTGTCATCCACCATCTGGGGAGTTATTCCCGCCTCTATCATCCGGCGGATGGCAGCTATCACCTCAACTCGTCCGCTGTAGTCGAAGGCGGTAATGAGGTTCATCCCAGCATTTTGTTGAGTAAGTTTTCCCCAGTAGCTTATCACTTGCTGGAGACCCGGTGGTAGTCGGTCTGTTCGACCGATATGGCGAACCCTAACGCCTCGGCTGTGTAGCCAAGGAGCATCTCTCTCAATCCATGCCTGTGCCTGCTCAAAAAAGAAATGAACCTGGTCGGGGGACCGTTTCCAGTTATCAGTTGAAAAGCCCCAAACGGTCAGATACCCTATGCCGGCATCAAGAAGATATGCTACTATTCCGTGCATGTTTTCCGCCCCAGCTTTCGCTCCCTCCGTCTCAGCCCGCCCACGCTTCCTTGCCCAGCGGCGGGTACCGTCGGGAATAATAGCTATATGCTCAGGCAAATTATCTATCATGCTACAGCCGCCAGTGTCTTAGCCATTAGCGCAAGCTTCAATTCTTCATTTCGCCCTAACGCAAAGACCTCATCCAGGGCGCCAGGCCAGAGCTCTATCACTTCCTGGTCATTGAAATAAATATAAGGGTAGTAGTCTTGAGGGTGGGAGACATGTCTGGCGTTGGTATACGTTGCCTCTAATATTTCACCACCTTCACTAACCACCCAGGCATGCCCCCAACCCTGATATTCCCCTAAAGCTACATAGGCATTAGGGATTCCACCTGCCCTTATCAAGGAGGTGAGGAGGAAGGCACAATCTTCACAATCACCATGCCTTCTGGCTATAGTCTCACTCGGCCATTGAAAGAACTCGCCCCAATCCTTCCGGTAGTCTATCTCCGAGCAAACCCATTGGAGGGAGCCCCAGACACCCGGGCCAATTTGTGAGCAAACAGCTATCACATCAGGATTATCCGGTTGCACAAACTGTCTGAGGTCATGCCATTGACCAGGATAGCGAACTGAAACCTGGTACTGGCCATCTTGGTTGATTCTCCGCCCTGTGAAAGTCCGCCCCAGGAGGGCGATAGCGACAACTAAGGCGGTGCCGATTCCTACCGGAACCAGGAGCCCTTTAAGTACCTCTACCTCTTCTTCTTTATTCGCCATCGTGCCTCTAACCGTGGGCGCTAGGTACTACCTCACCGACTAGCATCCCAGGAATGAACTTACCCAGTTTGATGGTAAAGTCATCAACGGCTGTGTCAATTTCTGTCCAGGGAGCCTGAGTGTGTTCCCTAGAATCCTGAGCTAGCAACTTCCCCTCGTGGTCATAAACTTTATAGTCACTGGACCAGGTAAGAAGAGCACCTACCCCATTTCTTCTTTGTAGGCTGCACCTTATCCCCAGTTCAACCTCTTCATCGCTGGTATATGAGGGTTTTACTGGGGCAACTGAGAGTGTTCCTGGTACTACTCTATAGTCTGCCATAGTTGCCTCCTTTTAGATCTCCCTCAGGGGTTGAGCCCAAGGGGGTATGGCGAAATCATATACGTAGTTCTTGCCATCCCTTAGCAGGAAAGGAAATTCATGCTGGTAGATTACAGGGCGACTTCCACCCAGTGTCGCTGGTCCGTAGGCACCCACAAGAAAGTCCAGCATGTATCCTGGGACTGGCTTTGCCCAGTGCCATGTATAACTGAACGGCTGCGGGTTATCCATGCTGACCTCTCCGTCTCCCGCCATCCATACCTCGGCGCCAGCAGGCGGGTTGGCAACCCGCATGGTGAAGCCCACCACAGGAGCCATCGGGGTAGCAAAGGTCATATCAGCTCCATACCCCGGCCCCACCTCTCCAGACCTATAACCTACAGCCTCAACAACAGCTCTAAAATGATAAGTAGTGCCTGCTTTTAACCCTGTAAGCTCGGCTTGAAATGCCTGTCCTTCTAGAGTGTCATACATTCTATGTTTGCTCGTTACTTGACCATATGTAGTGGTTTCACCCCACTCAAAATAAACATCGACATTACTCCAATAGCCGGTGTCAATCAACCTACCGAAAATGGTAGCACTTTTATCGGTGATGTTTTGAGCCAGCAGTGTCTCTCCCTGTGGCGATTGTAATGCGGCTACTTCTGTTATCTGGACGCTAAAGGGCATGCTGGCCAGTGGAGCATTAGCCGGTCTCCAGTCACCAACCTCAGGCTCTCCTATCTGGACGCTAAAGGGCATGCTGGCCAGTACAGTATGAGCTGGCCTCCAGTCACCAACCTCGGGCTGCCTTATTTCAATACTGAAGGGGGCCTTTGCTAATTCCCAGTGGGCGGCAGCCCACTCTCCTTCCTCAGCCTCCCCCGGCGGCCCCGATGGCCCTTTGGTTAAAAAATATATCGATACGAGACCGGCTACCCCTAGAAAACCAGCACCAGCCAATGCTATAGCCCAGGTCTTATCCTTCTCGGCCATTTTAAGCGCGGCTAGCCTAGCTACTGGTACCGCCATTTAGCCCTCCTATCAAAATAACAAAGCCTCGGGAGCCGACTTTCATCGGCATGCTCCCGAGGCGTCTTCTTAAAACATTACCGCTATTCTAGTCGGTTGTCAATAAGGAATCACATTTCTGCGCCTGTAAGGAATCGCTCAAGATTCTGGAGTTCGCTTTGCTTATAATCCTGCTTACCTTCAATCATGGGGCCTACCTCAGCCATTTGCTTGGCTAGCTCAGTCAATATCATCTCGGGTGTAATGCCCATCTGCAAAAGGGCATTGAGGTCCCGCCTGATCCTTGCCTTTTCCTCGGCAGAACAACCTTGCAGGTAGGTGCCCACGATGCTGCGGCCGGCTTCAGCCAGTATCTTGAGATTATCGAGGCCTGCCTTTTCAATCTCCTGCCTAATCTCTCGAGTAGCCTTCTTTAGCAGAAAA
>JAUXAE010000047.1 GCA_030620035.1 Dehalococcoidales bacterium | reverse complement strand
ACTGGCCATCCCCACGACTGGAACCATTCTGTTTTGTATGGGCCACCTACAGACAACAGGATGTAGCTTATTCAACCAGCACCATTGACCTCTACAGGTGGCTGGTAGAGGCTACCGCTGGGGATACAACGGTCAAGGCGGTTGTGCTGGCACAAGCTGGTAGTGGTGACTATACTACATACACAGAATATGGGGATGATTTCACTCTAGATCCAGGGGAGAGCCACGACGGCGATGTCTGGGTTCCTAACGGGAATGTCCAACTAGGTGACAGAGCTACGCTCAACGGTAATGTCTACACTGAGAACGGGAATGTCCAACTATCTGACGAAGCTCAAATAAATGGCGATGTCTATAGTTCGGGGGATGTCCAACTATATGAAGGAGCTATAATCGACGGCAATGTCATCGCTTTACAGAATGTCCAACTAGGAATCGGAGCTATAATCACTGGCGGTGTCTGCGCTGGACAAAATGTCGATCTATATGACGGAGCTCAAATATATGGCGATGTCTATTGTGCGCAGGATGTCACCCTATACCAAGATGCTATAATCGGTGGTGATGTCCACGTCTATCCCGGGGCGAATGTTCTTCCGGAAGAACAAGTCACTGGCGATATCTATGAAGACTATAGTGGCTGCGGGCTGTCTACGGGTGGCGGCGGTAGCGGTATCATCGACATACAGAGCTGGCAGATCAGTTAACAATAGGAGCAGCTAATGAAGTTCGGTAAAATAACCTGGGAGATTGACCCACCGGAGCCGGAGTAGGTTTTCAGTGGTTGACTCTGCGGTGTTGAACCAGTAGTATATAATACTTAAAGTTAGCTAAAAACAGGTAGGGTTAGGAAAGGACAAATTAACTAATGAAGTTCGGTAAGGTATTCGGTAAGTTATCTTGGCTGCTTCTGGGCATTGGCATCTTGGCTATTGCCGGCGTCAGCCTGTATATAGTCTACCAGGACCAGACGGATGAGCAGGATAGCCTGAACCTCAGCCTCCTGGCGGCTGAGGCCACCCTGCCCACACTCGTCTCTGAGACGAGCAACCTGGAAAATGAGCTGGCCCAGTTGGAGGATGACCTGGCCCAGGCCTTAGATGAGCTTGATGAGGTTGAGAGAAAATTCCCAGATTCAATAGAGAGCTCCGATTATGGTGATTTACTGTTCAATCTGGCCCAAAATCTCGGCCTGGAGGTAACCAGCTTCACCTCCTCAGTGCCTTCTGGGATAACGCAGGATGGCATCAGATATGAAGCCACCTCTTTTACGGTGGTAGTAGAGGGTAAGGTGGACGCTATCCTGCAATATCTCACCAAAATACAAGTAGAATCCGAGTTCTGGACAGCTACCATAGAGGTGGTAAATATAGATATCGCTTTACCGGCCGCCGGGGAAGAAACATCGGCCAATATCAGCCTAAGAATCCTGAGTTACAGAGGTATATAAAGATGGCGACGCAGGTTACCCTATATATTGAAGACACCGACATTAAGCTGCTGGTAACCAGGAGCAAGCAGGTAGAAAAGTGGGCCAGCCTGCTACTGGAGCCGGGCCTGGTCAGTGACGGCGTCATCCTTGACGAAGACCAGGTGGCCCAGAAGATTAGGGAACTGCTCAAGCTGCAGGGTGTCAGGGAAAAGAGGGTTATTGCTGCTTTAAGCGGGCTCAATTCCATATTCCGAGTAATTTCACTGCCCGAACTGCCCCGGGCGATACTCCCCGAGGCGATAAAGAACGAGGCCAACCGGGTAATACCAATGCCCCTGGAGCAGATCTACCTTGGCCACCAGATACTTCCGTCACCACCCGGGGAAACACGGGTTTTCCTGGTAGCCTTCCCGCGAAACGCAACCGCTGCCTTACTCAAGACGATGGCCAAGGCCGGCCTGAGAACTCACCTCCTGGACATAGCTCCCTTAGCTCTCTCTCGCTGCGCCGATGTCCCCAGGGCCATAATCGTAAATAGCTGGCTAAGCAATGTTGATATTGTCATCATGGCCGACAGAGTACCCCAGGTAATTCGCAGCCTGTCTCTGCCCACTGAATCCGTATCTCTTGAAGAGAAACTGCCCAGTATTACCGAAGAGCTAGATAGAACAGTTGCCTTCTATAATTCCAGCCAGGCGGAAAGGAAACTGGATTCATCAGTACCCGTATTCGTCTGCGGCGACCTGGCTAAGGAACCGGATAGCTGGCCGATACTGGTTGGTAAGCATAACTTCCCGGTCTCAGTGCTACCTTCACCAATGTCGGCCCCGGAAGCATTTGATACCAGCCAGTTTATGGTCAACATAGGGCTGGCACTTAAGGAGCTACTGCCGGCAACAGAAGAGGCCAACTTTTCCCTAGTAAATTTCAATGCCCTGCCTGAAATCTACCTCCCCAAGGGAGTCTCCATAATAAACATAGTGGCCCCGATTGTTGGGGTAATTGCTATTGGCGGGCTCGTCTTCGGGGGGTTTTTCGTCCTGGATATGAGGGCTGATACGGCAGAGCTGCGTTCCCAGCTGGCCACTGCCGAGGGCAACCTAGCCCAGCAGCATGCCGAAATAGCCACACTGCAAGGGCAGGTCAACCAGCTAGAAACTGCCATCCAGCCGGTAGAAACCACCGAAAGTGCCCTTAACAATATGCTCATCGGCCTTGGGCTTGACCGGGCCAAGGTTACCCTGGACTTGAAGGAGGCGGTCTATCTGCTAGTCCTGCGGCCAAACAACACGGTAAATCTAACCGAGCTAAATCACAGCGGTAACAGCCTAACCATACAAGGCACGGCTGCCGATGAGGACGACATCTTTACCTACGCCCGAGACCTAGAAAACAGCGGCCGCTTCCCGCTGGTAGTTATTCTGTCCATTACAGCGAATACAATAGGGGAGGAAGGGGAAGAAATCAAGGTATTTGACTTTGCATTTCTCCTCAAATAGGGGGGGAGGAAATGGATATCTTTGAATTAATCCGAGAAGCCGGAGCCGAAGACGCCTCCGATCTGCACATGGTGGTGGCCAGCCCGCCGCTGTTCCGCATCCGGGGCTCTCTCAAGCCGGCCAACGGCACGGCGCCACTGACCATTGAAGCGGTAAATGAGGCCTTTCTCCAGATAACCACCCCTGAAGAAAGGGAATCCTTCCACAAGCAGATGGAGCTTGATTTCGGCTATACCCTGCCCGGGGTCGGCCGGCTCCGCTGTAATGCCGCTCAGCAACGCGGTGCCATCAGCCTGGCGATAAGGCTACTGCCGCCAAGAATCCCCACCATAGACGAGCTAGAGCTACCCCAGATATGCAAGGAACTCGTTGAACTGCCGAGGGGGCTGATAGTGGTTACCGGACCCACCGGCAGTGGTAAAAGCACGACACTGGCGGCCATGATACAGCACCTGAATAATAACTCAAGACAACACGTGGTTACCATTGAAGACCCCATAGAATATGTCCACACCAGCATCCAGTGCGCCATAACCCAGCGGGAGCTGGGCAGCGATACCCTGTCCTTCGCCCAGGCACTAAAGCACATCCTGAGGCAGGACCCGGATGTGATTATGGTCGGTGAGATGAGGGACTTGGAAACGGCGGCGGCACTGCTAACGGTAGCCGAGACGGGGCACCTGGTGCTATCCACCAGCCATGCCCCCAGCGCCCCCCAGGCCATAGAGAGGATAATAGACCTGTTCCCGCCTCACGAGCGCCACCTAGCCCAGACAAGGCTGGCCTCTCTGCTTAACGGTGTCCTGTGCCAGACACTGGTGCCCAGGGCCAACAATAGAGGCCGGGTAGCCGCTGTCGAGATAATGCTGGCTAATACCGCCACCAGAAGCCTTATCCGCGACGGTAAAATCTACCAGCTGCCCAATATTATCCGCACCAGCCGGGAAATAGGCATGATTTCTCTTGACGAGGCCCTGGTAAATCTCTACCTGGGCAAGATAATAAACGGTGAAACTTTGACCGCCTACTGCAACGACCGCCAGGAAGTGGAAAAGCTCATCGACAGCCGGGGGGCAAAAGAGGCCAGGATATAAAAAAGAATATCGTCTTTCAACCTCACCCCCTCGGTCCCCCTACGGAACAGATAATCCGACCCATATTGTACCATTCCTGACCGAATTAGACATCCAACCGGGACAGAAGTGACTTACTTTGTACCTTGTTTACGTATTCAAACAATAGAGCGAATTGATTCGGCGCACTTAAGAGGAAATGACTTTTAATCAGGGTGTCGCAGGTTCGAGACCTGTACGGCCTACTAAACCAATCTGCTAGTGTTCCTTTATCCACTACGTAAACGTTTCGCCCGATTATTCCTGCTTTTATTGTATACCTCCGAGATTTCACGGAACAGGATACGGCATTCCCGAAGTTGGTGTCAACACTGCTAAATCTTCTCTAGAAAACCAAAGTAAAAAAGGGAAGATAAGATGCGAAAAATAGGAATTCAGGTACTCCTTATTAAAAGTGAAAATTTGTACGATTAGGTGGTCAATAGTAAATTAGTCACGGTTTGTCGTAGTACTTTTATTAAATATGTCAAATTTCGGATGCAATAATTCATATTGCGAAGTGCCATCATATCAACATGTCCCAACCAGACTATTCCGTCCGGCTCCTCCCACTTTTCCTTGTGTTGTCAGTACGATTTACTTGTCTGCAAATCTCACTTTATATGCTAAAATGTATCCATCTGCTATGTGTACACAAATATGTCGATTATTTCGGGAGTCTTAATTGAAAAGCGACAGCATATCTATCATTATCCCCACCTACAATGAGAGGGAGAATATCGCCCCGCTGGTTGCCAGAATCAAGAAGGCTATCAATGATTACGAATATGAGGTTGTATTTATTGATGACAACAGCAATGATGGTACTGCCAAGGAGGTTCAAGCCCTATCTTCTTCCTATCCGGTAAGAGTGATTGTTCGCACCGGAGAGAGGGGCCTAGCCTCGGCCGTAGTTGAGGGTATCAAGCATGCCAAAGGTGAACTGCTGGTAGTTATGGATGCTGACCTGCAACACCCCCCGGAAGTGATACCGAAACTCTTGAAAGAGATTAAGAGTGGAGCCGACATCGCCATCGCCAGCCGTTATGTTGAAGGTGGTTCTATCCCCGACTGGGGCCTGGTGCGGCGGATAATATCCAGGGGGGCTATATTCCTGGTGCACCTGTTATTACCACTCTCAAGGAAGGTCAATGACCCGACCTCCGGTTTTTTCGTGTTTAGAAAAGAGGTTGTGTTGGGCGCTCGACTCAAACCAACCGGTTATAAAATCCTCCTGGAAATCCTGATGGAAGGGAAATACAAGAATACAGCAGAAGTCCCCTTTGCCTTCTCCACAAGAGGCCGTGGCGAAAGCAAACTCACCATGCGGCAGCAAATCCATTATCTTAAGCACCTCTTCGATTTGATGAAAAGAACGGGCGAACTGGCCAGGGTCGCCAAGTTCCTGCTGGTAGGATTAAGCGGCGTCGGAGTTAATATGGGTCTGCTCTGGCTGCTGACAGAGGTTTTCGGCTTGCACTACCTAGTATCGGCATCCATTAGTATCGAAACGTCAATCGTGTCCAATTTCCTGCTCAACAATTACTTTACCTTTCACGATAGAAACCTACCGGGAGCCAGAAACTTCTTCAGCCGTCTCATCAAATTTAATGTAATCAGCCTGAGTGGTCTGGCTATAAACCTGGGAGTGCTGTGGGCATTAACGGAGCTATTAGGGCTCTACTACATTCTATCTAATCTCTTTGGTATAGCCGCAGCTAGCATCTGGAATTACACGGCCAACAACTGGTGGACATGGAAGTAGTTAATAAACTGGCTCTAAAGCTTAGAAACTGGGAATATACCGGCCTCTGTTTACTGGTTCTATTCAGCCTGACTATGCACTTCGTCGTAATCACACAGCCCGATAACCTTGTTTATGATGAGAAGTTCTATGTGGCCGATGCCCGGCACATACTCGACGGCGAGGGTTCAGACCGCATAGAGCACCCCCCTCTAGGCAGGTTAAGCATAGCTGGCAGCATGTTCCTTTTTGGCGACAACCCCTTCGGCTGGCGATTCCTGGGCGTTTTATCAGGAGCCGCTTGTATCATAATCTTTTACCTGATATGCCGACAGCTGGGTCTATCAAAGAAGGTATCCTTCATAGCTACCTTTCTCTTGTCACTGGAGAACCTCAGCTTTATTCAGTCGAGCATAGCCATGCTGGATGTCTACAGCCTTACCTTCATGCTGGGTGCCTTCTTACTATACCTCAAGGGGCGATATCTATCTTCAGGATTGCTCATAGGCCTAAGCGCCCTGGCCAAGTTGAGCGGGGCTTTAGGTCTCCTTGTTATAGCTCTGCATTGGCTTCTAACCGGTCGACAGCGAAAAAAGCGTTTCCTGGCCTCCATGCTTTCAGCTCCAGTGTCATTCCTCTTATTAATGCCCCTGTTCGATTTCCTGGTCTACCGCCAATGGCTCAATCCATTTAGCCAGATAGAAACAATGCTCCGCGTTAGCGGTGCCTCAACCTTCGCCCAGTACCCGTCGGAAATGCTCAGCCGTCCCTGGGAATGGATATTTAAGCCCGAGATAATAACCTACTGGCCCGACCCTACCTATATAGCCATGATCAGTCCCAGCTTGTGGATTCTGATAATACCGGCGGCACTGTACATGTTTTATAGGGCTTCCAAAGGGAACCTCGCCGCCCTGTTCGGTTCCTTGTGGTTGGCAGGTACCTATTTAATCTGGATACCGGTAAGTTTGATTACTGATAGGATCAGCTACGTCTACTATTTCTACCCCACAGTCGGGGCGATCTCTATTGGAGTGGCGTTGGGTTTATCGCGGTTATCTAACCTCCGGCCCGACCAGCATAGCGGTATCTTCAAATATATCCAGGCCCTTTCAACTCCCGTCTATCTGTTTATTCACCTAGCCGTTTTCGTATTATTATCCCCGGTAGCGTTTTTCTGGAAAGTCACGGCCGGAACTGTGCTATACATCAGTACACGCTTCATTTTAAAAAACGAATAAGGCGAGAGCAGAAACCCCATCTGTACCCTGGTAAAGATGTTGCCAAAGTAACCTATTGGCATTCGAATAAAGAATGTTAGAATACTACTCTAAGGCAATGGAAACAGCTAGGATAAACACCGTTTTTACCAATATCACCAAGCGATACTGGAAGATAGCACTATTTTGCGCTATTCACGCATTCATATTCCTCATTATATTTAAAAGCGGTATCTACGGTGATTCCTACAAGGAGGACTTCAGTCTGCTCTACTACTATTCCTCACAGATAATCGATGGACAGCTACCGTACCTCAATTTCGCCGTAGAATACCCGCCCTTGGCACTGCTATTCGCTACATTGCCCCAGCTTCTTGCTGATACCCAAGCAGCTTATGCCCAGCTATTCGGTTTAGAAATGCTCCTCTTTGATCTAGTAGGCTTATTCGTCTTGGCGGCCTTAGCTCGCAGGTTAAAGTTATCTCCGTGGAAGACACTCTCCATCTACACCGTTGCTCTGCTTGCCATCGGCCCGATTATCACCATTCGCTACGACCTGATAGTGGCTATCACGGTACTTCTATCTGTTTATGCCTTTGTCCGCGGTAATAACAAGACTGCCTGGGCACTCTTAGCAATAGGGGTAATGACCAAGTTATACCCCATTGTCCTTGCTCCCCTTTATCTGCTACATCAAAGGCGCCACCTGAATTATAGACAGTTGCTGGTGGGTATCGGTATCTTCGCCCTCGTAATAGCCGCCATGGTAACCCCGGCACTTATGATAAGCCCTGAGGGTTACTTGCAGTCCCTGACCTATCACGCCGATCGGCCCCTTCAGATCGAAAGCACGTACTCATCCGCTCTACTGCTCGGCCAGTCACTTGGCCTCACCTCGGTTGACTATATTTTCAGCCACGGTTCCCTTAATGTTGTCTCTCCTTTAGCCACCTTCTTTTCTAATATTTCCCTCTGGGTCATACTGACTGCGTTAGCACTAGCTTACTGGTCGTTTTGCAAGACCAACAAAGAAATAGCCGATAAACGGCAATCGCTAGGCCCCCTAGACCAAATACAGGCTCAACGTATCATCGTTTACTCACTAATAGTCATATTGATATTTATGGTAGCGAATAAGGTACTCTCACCCCAGTTCATAATCTGGCTCTACCCACTTATTCCACTGGTGTCCAAGCCCTGGCGAAACACCACCTGGCTTCTATTTA
>JAUXAE010000028.1 GCA_030620035.1 Dehalococcoidales bacterium | reverse complement strand
AGAAGTTAATAACAGTCCAGGATGCCATTGACTACATCAAGGACAAGGGCGTCAAGGACAGCTAATAAAAACAGAAATTAAAAAGAGGGGCTCCGCCCCTCTTAGACTGCCCACATACTCTAGGATAATTGAAACTCTGTTGTCCTAAATTTGAAGGGGGATACTGTTTTCTACAAAGCGTATCCCAGTTCGGGTAATGAAACTCTGTGAATTATCACGGTGTACGTAGCCTTTTTCGTGTTCCAGATTATTCAGTGCCGTTGGAATATGGCTAGTTGATTTAGTCTTCACCCATTGCCGTAATTCTTTATTTGATGCGCCTTCCTTGCCTCTATAATAGAGAAGAACCAAGATTTTGTTTGCAACGCTTAGTTTGGGGTTAAGCACTTCCAGATAACCGCTAAATTCCTGTATAAGAGGTGCTTTTCTCTCCACAATAGAGTCAACTAGCTTCTGAGCTTCCTCTAACGAGAATGTATAGTACAGCCTGATAAGTTCGGTCATAATCCAATCACAAGTCGCTATTACAAGAGTCGAATCGCTAAGATTGGGGCTGACATCACCACCTATATGAGCTACGCCTCTACGGTTTCGAATGCCATATATAGCATGGAGTCCTCGTGGAATGTGTAGCCTTATGGAGTCATGAAAGTCGGCAGCTGGTAGTTGGGCAACGCGGGCTCTTGCTCACCAAAAGAGCTGATTTAGCTATGGCTAGTCTCAAGGATATACTAGAAGATTGAAGTCGTACTACATTATCAACGAACATTTGGGGACAAGCTAGCCAAGTCCACTATGTAGCTTTAGCGACAGCTTTTTTATTCAGTTCGATCTGTGTTATTACCATCGCTGCTATGGAGACTAATAGCCAAAGGATAAAAAGCAGCACATGGTCAAAACTTGTAATTTCCTCGATCGCCTTACTGTAATTCCAGTAGTACCATATAGCAACAAAGATGTTTACTAATGGCACCAACAGCAGTAGCAAGAGCCATGGGTTCGGAGCCGAGCTTGTTATTTTTCTGAGTTCGTTCGTCGTTGACACCAGCCAGTAGATTGCGTAGATTCCAAAGGTGATTATACTGAAAATAATGACTAGGACTGGATTCCTGTACTTTATCATCTCAGTACCTCCTTTATATATCTGTTCCTGACCTCCCGCCAATGATTGTACCACTTTTCTAGTTAGAGTACCATGTATGAGTGCTACCTTAGTTGCCTCCGGAATCAACTGGGCTTGACGACCAGGTGTAATGGACATATCATGGTAGTTAATCAAAGCCATTAGGGTTGCGTGGAAAATCCCCCAGGCTCAACCTCCCCAGGTATTGCTTCCCGTCTTTGAGAGGCCAGCAGTATGCAAAGAAAAGAACGAATAAGAGAGGAGGACCTCGTGAAGGTTATCGACCTGCGCAGCGATACGAAAACCCTACCCACAGAGGAGATGCGCCGAGCCATGTATGAAGCCGAGGTGGGTGATGATGTCAGCAGAGAGGACCCCACCGTGAATCGTCTTGAGGAGCTGGCTGCCCACATGATGGGGAAGGAATCCGCCCTCTTTACACCCAGCGGCATTATGAGTAACCTCCTAGCCGTCCTGACCCACACTCACCCTGGTGAAGAGATTCTTCTGGGCAGCGAGTCCCATATGTTATGGTACGAAGTGGGAGGCGCGTCAGCCCTGGGAGGGGTTGTCATGCGCACTGTTCCCAACGAGCAGGATGGTCGGATAAACCCTTATGCCGTAGAGGAAGCCATCCGGCCGGAAAACATTCACTTTCCGCCGACGACCCTTCTTTGCCTGGAGAACACCCATAACCGCTGTGGTGGCGCTGTCCTCACTCCTGAATACACATCTGCTATCGCTGGACTCGCCCACCAACATAGGCTTAGGGTCCACCTGGATGGGGCACGTATCTTCAACGCTGCCGTTGCCCTAAATGTGCCCGCCAGTGAGCTGGCTAAGCCCGCTGATTCTGTCTGCTTCTGTCTATCCAAAAACCTCAGCGCTCCTGTAGGTTCTCTCCTCTGTGGGTCTCGGGAATTTGTGGAGAGGGCACGCAAGTGGCGTAGAATGGTGGGAGGGGGAATGCGCCAAGCGGGGGTCATTGCTGCTGCCGGCATCGTTGCTCTTGAGAAAATGGTCAATCGTCTCACTGAGGACCACGCTACTGCCCGGCGCCTGGCATATGGACTAGCCAATATCCCCGGCATCACCATTCAACCAGAGAGGTTTCAGACCAACATTGTCATATTTGAGCCCCCGACTACCATTACAATTCCTGAATTCATCCAGCAGATGACGAAGCGTGGTGTTAAGATCGGTGGTCTTGGCGGATGGAAGGTGCGGGCCGTCACCCACCGAATGATCAGTGTAGCCGACATAGACGAGGCACTGAACCGTATCGAGCTTCTTGTAAGGGAAATGACTTAGGAGACCTATCGGAAGAAGGCTCGGCAGCAATAGTGAATAAAGTCTTTTCTTCTTGGGAAAGGATTGAAAGGTTGCTGGCAGATTACGAACGCCCTTGAACAATCTGGCTAAATGTGGCCCGATGTTTACACCATGATTAGTATGGTATAATCCAGCCTGAGTACGTTAATAGTCATTGCTGAGAAAGGGGGGATTTTTATCTAATGACATGATTAGTATGGTATAATCCAGCCTGAGTAACTTAATAGCTGTGGCTAGGAAAGGTTTTTTATTCAATGAGTATTAAAATTGTTACTGACAGTGCTGCTGACCTGCCAGCCGTGTTAACCGAGGAACTGGATGTTACAGTGGTGCCGGTATACCTGCGATTTGGGGATGAGGTCTACCGTGACCGGGTGGATATTAGTGAAGATGAGTTTTACCAGAGGTTATTGCATGACCCTGTCCATCCCAACACGACGCAGCCAACCCCGCAGGATTTTGCTAGCGTCTACGATAAACTGTCGAAGGATGCTGACGGTATTATTTCTATTCATATCACCAGTATATTGAGCGGTACTTATAACTCGGCAGTACAGGGCAAGAAAATGGTAGGGGACCGATGCCCCATTGAGATAGTCGACTCGCAGACAGTATCAATTGCTGTTGGGCTGACAGTTATACAGGCCTCTAAAATGGCTAAGTCCGGAATGAGTCTGCAGCAGATAGTGGAGGAGTTAGGTAAGATTATTCCTAACGTGCATTTGCTTATCCTCTTCGATACAATGAAATATCTAGTTAAAGGTGGGCGAGTTGGAAAGGCGAGTGGACTAGTAGGATCAGTATTAAGCGTGAAGCCCCTGCTTACAGTAAGAGATGGAGAGTTAATGCCTTCTGGCCGGGTTCGGGCCCGTTCTAAGGGCGTGGACAGATTATTGGATTTTGTGAAGAATGCCACAGAAATTCAGGATTTGGCCATTTTGTATAGCACTACACCTGATGAAGCGCAGGCCCTCATTGAGCGTACGAGTTCTATATTCCCTAAAGAGCGCACAATATTAGCCAGGCTTGGACCCGGGTTGGGAGTGCACGGCGGGCCAGGCATCTTAGCTGTAGCACTGAGGGAGAAGGGGCTTGCCTAGATAATGGAAGTTAAACAGATAGGAAAGCTGGCCCAGGTGACGAGGAGGGCTCTATTTAGACTTTGCTAGTTATTATTATTTATGGCGCTCCGCTAACCCTTTGCCAGTAACCTTGAACGTCTGGTCAATGGCCTTATGAACGCCAGACGAAGCGAATCACTTACGGTGTTTGTATCAATTGCATCCATTCCCCCTCCCGTGATAAGGGAGGGGGCGGATTTTAAAAAGAGGGGCTGTGCCCCTCTTACACTGCCTAAAAAGGGTCTGTCTATCGGATTACTAAATCCTCATCGATTCGGGTAATACCCTGTTCATTGCTGTTTTCACCATACCAATGCGTGAAATACCAATTCCAAACATGCCTAAGTGCGTTCTCTGCCATCGGCAGAGATTTCTCTAGCTCTTCATCCGAAACAGGCTGGCCATGAACAATGCGACTTCGGAGGTTATACAAGTCGCGTAGCTCTTTTAAGTGCACCTTCCTATCTTTTCTCCTGTTAGCCAGTAATACAGAACCACGGACGCTAAAACGGTAGACCACCTCGGTTCGTTCGCCTTCCCTACCTAGAAGGGCTTCCAGTCCAATAACATAATCTACAAGTGCATCTTCTTTCTGTGCTCGTGTACCTGCTGCACGAAGACGCCGAATTGGCACTTGAAGATAGTGCTGTGGCTTTTCCATCAAACTTAGGAACCTGCGCCAGAACCTAGTAAACTTGGTAATCTGCTGTTCAGACAGAAAATAACGGCTCTCCCCCACTGCTATTTTCTGTAGCGTGCCACCACGTGTCTCTCCCATTCTGCCAAAGGGACTTGATAGCCTAGTTGTAGCTAACCCTAGCGCTACACCGCCTGACTTGAACGCACGCAGCGCCAATGCCAGTGTGTCTGTAATGCCATGAACGCGATTCCATCCGATTGCTGTTCCTCGTGGATTCGCCAACCTTACCTCACACACCCACCAATCCGTATGAGGCCATAGATGAAGGTCCTGTATTCCAAGACCAACCATTGAATCGGTCTTTCCTCCCAATATGCGCAGCTCGAGCTCTTCAATGGGATGTACTAGCATTTTTGGCTCTAAATGAAATGAGCGCTCAGCTTCGAAGCCTTCAAGAACTATAAGTCCGACAACCTCAACCTCTGGGGAATCCAAGTGTCGAAACATTATGTTGATTACCTTTCGAGCAGTCTGGTAGTGGTAGATAAAGGCTCCTGCTTCTTCCAGGTAGGTTCTCAGAAGAGGTACAAGGTATTGCCGTTCTAAATCATGGGTCCAGAAACCAGTAGGCTTGATATTATGAATATCGATGTATGACTGTATGCTGTCTTTGGCTTTTACCCATGACTTAGTGGATTGAACAATGGATTTAATGCGCTCCCAGATCGTGAAGATGTCTAATTCGCTATATACCAACTCTTTACCAGAGTGTCTCCCCGGCTCAGAAAATTCCATAACCCAACTATGGACAGTGCGCTTAGGCAACTCAATGAAGCCAAAGTCATTCGCAGCAATTTCCGTAGCCTCCTTAAGGAAACTGCGACAACGTGAGGCGACCTGTCGTTTCAAATCGCTAGTAGTTGTATGGTGCTCATTCATATCCTACTGTCCTTTAGCTCTACTTTACTTACTATTATATCACCCCACCTTTTGCATTATCTCTTCCAGCACTTTTTGCCACTTCTTTCCCAATCGTTTTAAGTCCAGCCGGAGCTGGCTTCGGCCCACCCTAATGCCGTCCCTTAAGGCGAGTTGTAATTTTTGCTTATCAAACTGCAGGCCCTCAAGAAGCCGTATTACAATCTGCCCGGCTTCGGTGGCTACCGATTTAATGCCCGCCCTGGCCGCCAATAGCTTAATCCTTACCGCATAGAGCAGGTTCTCTACCTCGGCGGGCACCGGCCCGAACCTGTCCTTAAAGTCCCGGGCCATATCGGCCACCTGTTTGAGTTCCTTCACTCCGGCCAGGCACCGGTACAGGCTCAGGCGGGTGTTCAAATCAGAGACATAATCCTCAGGGATAAAGGCCTGAAGGGGCAGGTCTATTGTCGGCGGCGGCAGGCGGGCTGACTTTATCTTCTCCAGAGATATACCGGCCTGCCTGGCTTTATACTCTTCAACCGCCTCAGCCAGCAGCCGGGTGTAGAGGTTAAAGCCCAGGGCATTGATGTGACCGCTCTGCCGGGCACCGAGCAGGCTGCCGGCGCCCCGAATCTCCAGGTCTTTTAGGGCGATGCCGAAACCGGCGCCCAGCTCGGTAGCCTCAAATATGGTACTCAGGCGCTTGGCGGCCTCCGGGGTCAGCCGTTTGCCCTTTTCATAGAGAAAGTAGGCATAGGCCAGGTCGGTGCCGCGGCCCACCCGGCCCCGCAGTTGGTATAGCTGGGTCAGGCCAAACCTGTCGGCCTGGTTAACAAGCAGGGTATTGGCATTGGGCACATCCAGCCCCGATTCAATAATGGTGGTGCAGACCAGAACATCAACCTCACCTTTAGTAAAGTCGGACATCACCGCCGCCAGCTCGGCCTCAGGCATCTGGCCATGGGCAATGGCTACCAGGGCCTCAGGCACCAGGGCCTCAAGTTTGCCGGCAATATAGTTTATATTTTGCACCCGGTTGTGAACCAAGAATACCTGGCCGTTGCGCTCCAGCTCCTTAAGTATCGCCTCCCTGACCAGCCGCTCATCATAGGCGGCGACAAAGGTCTTGATGGGCAGCCTTCCTTCAGGGGGCGTCTCCATAGTGCTCATATCCCTTACCTCAACCAGCGACATATGAAGGGTGCGGGGTATCGGAGTGGCACTCAAGGTAAGCACATCCACCTCCCGCCTCATCTTTTTAAGATACTCCTTATGGGCGACACCGAAGCGCTGCTCCTCGTCAATAATGAGCAGCCCCAGGTCCCTAAAGGCTACATCGGGCTGCAGCAGGCGGTGGGTACCGACGCAGATGTCAACAGTGCCGCTGGCCAGCCCGCTAATGACGGCCTGCTGCTCCTTTGGTGTGCGGAGGCGGCTCAGCACCTCAACCCTTATCGGGAAGGCGGCCAGCCTCTGGCCGAAGGTGGTAAAGTGCTGCTCGGCCAGCACCGTGGTCGGCACCAGCACGGCCACCTGCTTACCGTCCATTACCGCCTTGAAGGCGGCTCGGATGGCCACTTCGGTCTTGCCGTAGCCGACATCGCCCAGGATAAGCCGGTCCATCGGTCTGGCTTTCTCCATGTCCCTCTTTACTTGTTCCTGAACGGCTATCTGGTCCGGCGTCTCAAGATAAGGGAAGGAGGCCTCAAACTCCTGCTGCCAAACAGCATCGGGGGAAAAGGCAAAGCCGGGGATGACCTCGCGGGCGGCGTAAAGGGCCAGCAGCTCCCGGGCGATATCGGCCACCGATTCCCGGGCCCTCTGCTTGGTCCGCGTCCACTCCTGGCTATCCAGTCGGCTCAAGGCCGGTGGCCGGTCACCGGCGCCGATGTAGCGGCTGACCCGGTCTATCTGGTCACTGGGCACATAGAGACGGTCGCCGGCGGCATACTCTAAAACAAGATACTCCCGCTTAGTATCGTCTTTTCTGATGGTAGTAATGCCGGCCAGGCTGGCCACGCCGTGGTCAACATGGACAACATAGTCACCTGGAGTTATGTCAACATAAAGCTTGTGGCGGGGCACGGCTCGCTTCTTTAGCAGCCGTCTCTGCTTGACAAAGCCGAAGAGCTCGCTATCACTAAAGAAGTGGCTTCTTCCGTTGATAGCCCAGCCATGGGCCAGGGGGGCCGTAACCAACGTTGATGAGCCGGGCGGGGGTGCCTGTTTGACCTCAGTAACTGGTAAAGCAATAATGCCCTCTTCACCGAGCAGCTCTGACAATCGGCTGGTCTGATGGCTGGCCAGGATAAGCCGATGCTTTTGGCTTAAGAGCTGCTTTGCCTTCTGGAAGAACACGGGCAGCCGTCCGGCATAGCTGGGGGCAGCCGTGAAATTGAGCCGGTGCACCCGTTCACTATCACTGCCCCAGGAGGCAAACACCAGACAATGCCTTGGCTTTAGTTTTACCTCCAGCTCCGGCCAGGTAAAATAGGGCTTGGGGAAATTACGGGGCAGTTCCCCCCGCTTAAGCTTATCACGGCGTAAGCCACTGGCCTCGGCATCCAGGTGGTCTACCGCCTGCCTGATGGCCGCCGGCTCATCAACTACTACCAGGCCGTCTTCAGGTAGATAGCCTAAGATACTGTCCTTGTTGAACAGCGGGCCGTAAAACTGGAGATAATCCGGCCTCTGACCCTGCCGCAACTGGGCCAGTTCCTGAGTCAGCTGGCGGCGCATCTCATCGGAACAACTGGCCAGGTCAACAGCCTCAAGCAGCGGCTCAAGTTCCGATTTGTCGGCCAGGAAGGGGGCCAGCATTTCCGTGGCCGGCCCAACAACCACCGAGGGTACCGCCTGAGCCGAGCGCTGGCTCTCAGGGTCAAAGAGGCGGATACTATCAATGGTATTGCCCCAGAACTCAAGCCTGACCGGCCGACTGCTGGTGGGCGGAAAAATGTCAATAATACCGCCGCGATGGCTTAGCGTGCCCGGCACCTCAACCAGACTCTCCAGGCGGTAGCCTATAGCCTGCCAGCGCTTAAGTAGCTCAAAGGGCTCAACCTGCATGCCCAGGCTAACCGTGTGCCCGGCCGAAATGAAATCACTATATGAGGCCACCTTGTGCATCAAGGCCGGGGCCGAGGCAACAATAAGCGGCACCCCACTATCTGACTGGTTAGCGGCCAGGGCCGAGAGGGCCCGTATCCTTTCCAGTTCGGTTGAGCTATCTGAAATAGCCCGCTGATAGGGCAGAAGCTCAGGCTCAGGTAACCGTCCTACCCGGGCCGAGCGGCACCAGATGGAAAGCTGCTCGGCAAGCTCCTTGGCCCTTTCCGGCTGTGAGGTAACCACCAGCACCGGGAGACCCAGGCTATGATAGACGGCGGCAATAAGGTACGGCTTGGCCGCCTCAAGCACCACTGCCCGGCTGGAGGCCCCCCTAAGCTCGGCCAGCAGCCGGCGATAGGCCGGCGTCTCCTCAATCAGCTGTAACAAACCGCTCAGGGGCATCTTTCTCTCCAAACACCTCTAGGGCTATCCCGAAACGGGCTAGCCCTCCAAGCAGATTTTAGCAACAAGCCCTCACCTTGTCCAACCGTAACCACCTTGCTATAATGAGGCCAATCTGTTAAGCGGTAAATGGCTAAATCATCTCAAGTTCACAAGCGGATAGTGGTCAAGCTGGGCACCAACCTGCTCACCGGTGGTGGCTGCTGCCTGGATGAGAACACTATGTCCAGCCTGGTCGCCCAGGTGGCCCAGCTTCACCATAAAGGCCTGGAACTGGTCATCGTCTCCTCCGGGGCTATCGCCGCCGGCGGCTACAAACTGGGCCTGACCGGCCCTTCTAAGGGCATCTCCTTCAAGCAGGTGCTGGCCTCAGTAGGGCAAAGCCGGCTGATGAATGTCTACGAAAAGCTGTTCGCCCAACACGATATTACCGTGGCCCAGGCCCTGCTTACCAAGACCGACCTATCCGACCGCTCCGGCTATCTCAATGCCCGTAACACCCTGCTGGCCCTGCTGGAGCTTCGGGTGATATGCATTGTCAATGAGAACGATGTCGTGGCCGTTGACGAGCTTCAGGAGGCCAGGTTCGGCGATAACGACAACCTGTCGGCCATGGTGGCCAACCTGGTTGACGCCGACCTGCTACTGCTGCTCACCGACACCGCCGGCCTGTATAGTGCCGACCCACAGCATCATCCTGACGCCCGGCTCATCTCCGAGGTAGACAGGATAGACTCAGAGATTGAGCGCCTGGCCACGGGCACCCCCAGCAAGCTGGGCACCGGCGGCATGGTCACCAAGATAGAGGCCGCCAAGCTGGCCACTGTCTCCGGGGTAACGGTGGTTATCGCCGATGGCCGGCAGTCGGAGATTATCCTACAGCTAGTCACTGGCCAGGCCAAGGGCACCCGCTTCCTACCCACCGCCAACAAACTTGATAGCCGTAAGCGCTGGATGCTCAGCGGCCTGGGCACCAGGGGCAAGGTGATAGTGGATGCCGGGGCCGCCCAGGCCCTAAAAAAACACCACCGCAGCCTGCTGGCCGCCGGCATCAAGCAGGTTGAGGGCCATTTTGAGCGGGGCGATATCATCAACATCTCAGACTCTGGAGGGGGTCGCCTGGGCTATGGCATCAGCAACTATAGCTCAGGTGATATTGAGGTTATCAAGGGAGGGCATTCCCGGCAGATTGCCACCCGGCTCGGCTATGACTACGGGGCTGAGGTGGTTCACCGAAACAATCTGGCGATAATCTAGAAAGAGAGGGATTGTATGACCAGAGGCAAGCTATATCAGGCTTATGATGAGCAGTTTATCGGCGATGTTGACTACCGGCTCCATAATGATTCAGCCAACAACTGGTGGGGAGAGCTGGTATTTACCGAATACCGAAAGGTCAGCGATGGCGACGGCTATCTAATTGAGCTGGAGGACGGGCGCCGCGGTCGCTGCTCCCTTAAGAAGAAAGTCAACAAGGCCGTCTCGGGAATCCCACCCCTCTATTACCACTTCTTCCGGGGCAGCGGACAGCTGGAGTAGAGTACTGGAATAATTGGCAGTCTGGCAACGACTGCTCTATATTGAAACGAGGTTTATATGGCGATACGCTACAGCAACGGCAGCGGCCGATTGCATGATAAAGAACTGGAAAGGCCCATCGCTGAGATTCAGTACCAGCTGCTGGAGACCAACCCGACAAGGTACACCACCAAGAAATGGTGGGGGGAGTTCTCCACCAAGCGAGAGCTAAAAAAGCGGAATAATTGTATGATTGAATTTGAAGACGGCCGCAAGGGTGATTGCGTCATCACCAGCAGCAGCACGGCAACAAAAAGCAGGGTTACTTTCCGTTATCACTACAGCTTCTATGGCCGAGGTCCCATTGATAGGCGCTCGTCATTCATGAGACGGTTGTAAGGTTAGGGTGCACCAAGACATTATAAAGTATAAGTAGAGCCAGACCTCAAATTCTTTCGGGTGGAGGATATGCTTGATAGAGAGTTAAAGAGAGGCGAAGCCTCTCTTATAAACCAATTCCCCTTCCCCTTGTCAATGGGAAGGGGATAAAGGGGATGGGGTCACTAAATAGAGGAGTAAACATCATGAAATCAGCCATAGAGGAGCTTGAAGAAAAGGCTAAGGCGGCCAAGACGGCCTCGCGGCGCCTGGCC
>JAUXAE010000029.1 GCA_030620035.1 Dehalococcoidales bacterium | reverse complement strand
CCGGGAAACCTGGTGCCATTAGGTTGTCAAAATTGCTTCTTATAAGCTGTTTAGTTAGTACTGGCAGTTTCGCCAGGTCTTCAACACGTTCTATATCATTCGGCTTAAGGGCCCTCTCATCAAATATGCGGCGATAGTAAGACACCTTGTCATAGGCATACCTGACCAGTTTTCGTAGCCGCTGATTCTGCAACTCCAGAATCTTGTCCCGTGACCACCACTGGCTTTGCTCAAGCTCCTTCAGGCACTTCATGGTCCTGGTGCCCCTGGAAATATCCAGCACCGGGGCCAGTATATGCCCGGCTATCAAACTGTACACAGATACTCCCTATTTAGCGGAACCTTTTCTCAAAGTAGCCTGAAGCGATTGGGGTGACGACCTGGTAGGGTATAATCCCCCGGCGATATAGCTCAAGAGCAAAGCTATAGGCTCTACTAGTGATACCTCTCCTCTCGGCTGATGCCTTTACCCTGAGAAACCTCTCCTCGGCGATTCTCTGGGCATATGCTCTGGGGATGACATTCTCTTTCTCGGCGGCCTCAATCACTTTGGTTACCTGCTCGCCGATTCTCTGCTCAAGGAAGTGCCTGATGTATTCTTCCTTAAGCCCGGTGCGCTTCATAGAAGACCCCAGCACGCCGCCGCAGTTGGCCGTAAAGTCGGGAATGGAGACAATCCTTCTTTGAAATAGAATTGGCTCGGCCTCATCAGTCGTAGGGACATTAGCCCCGGGACTGATTATCTTAGCCAATATCCGATGGGCATTATCCATGTTGATGCTATGAGACTGGGCACAGGGGGAAAGTATATCCACATCCAGTTCCACTAGTTTGCTCTTATCTATTTTTTCTCCCCCAGGGAATAAACTAACCACCTGACTACCTGCCTTGTGGTAGAGGTTGATGAGCTTGCTTACATCAAGACCAGCCTCATCATACAGTGCTCCCTGGCTGGTAGATATAGCCACCACCTTGATTCCATTCTCCCAGAACATCCGGGCAGCGGAGACAGCGACATGACCAAAGCCTTCGATAGCTACTGTTGCCCGGTTTAAATTAAGGCCAAGATGCCTGGCAACACTGATGGCGGCAGTAAATACAGTGATACCGGTATAAAAACCCGACAACTTAAAGCTCAGACTTCTGGGCGGAACCTTGAGCCCAATGGAGTTGAGCATGAAGCTGATGTCGTCATCAGTTGTCCCCAGGTCGGAAGCAGGGATATAGCTCTTGGTCTGGAGGAAGGGCTTAATTGCCTGGCCGAAGCTCTTTAGCAGTTCCCGTTTCCTCTCTTGGGGCATTTCCGGGTCAGCTACAATCCCACTTTTACCCCCACCAACAGGTAGCCCCACGAAACCATATTTTAGCGTCATCGCCCGGGCAACTTCGCTGAGTAAATCTGGCGAAAGGTCAGCCGCCATTCGCACCCCGCCGTAGCAGCGTCCGCTGACGGTAGAGTCTATGGCCAGGTATCCTTTAAGGTCTGGCTCCCCAGCAATTAAGACACTAATCAGTGTGCTCAAAATATCTCTCTCTTCACCGCCTTTACCGCGATGTAGCGCCCGGTTAAGTACCTGGTCCTCTTTGTCTCCAATCGGTCACAGAGGGCCAGGCCTCTTCTAATGGTGTTATCAAGCTTACCCCTGCCCAGCCCGCGAAGAGAGCGCTCCAGCCACCTCACCAGCCCATCGGGGTGGGGGTAGTGGAAAATGGCCGTCATCTCTTCTATATCAAGCCCGATTTCATCAAGGGTATGTCTGAGCTTGGTTCGGGAGAGGGTTCTGCCGATAAAGTACGGAGCCAGCCCGAGTTTCATCCAGAGGCGAAAGAATATGAAGGGTGGGTAGGTCAGGTTGCCCTTGTTGTCTAGGGTAAGAATAAGGGTACCACCAGCCCGGAGAACCCGCCCCAACTCCTTCAGGGCAGTAATAATATCTGTCTCACTGGGGAAATGGTCCAGTGTGGAGTCGGAGATAATCAGGTCAAAGGAATTGCTTCGGAAGGGGAGATGCTTAACATCGCAGCAAAGGTATTTGCCCGGGTTCACACCATAACGCCGGGCCTGACTTTTCGCCTGGGCTACTATTTCCCGGGAGACATCAATGGCCACTATGTTGTTGTTGATTGGGGCTAGATCAAATAAAAACTGCTCCGGGCCGAAGGCCTCGGCAAAAAGGTCGGTCTTCAAAATCAGCTGACTGTTGGCCACATCAGCCCATCTTGAAATCAGCCTAAGATAGGTCTTTCTCTTATGTTCAGCCAGCAGTTCATTGGCATAGCTCTTTCTAGACCATCCCCTGGCCACCTGGTCCCAGTGCTCAGCTTCCTTGTCTAGCATGCCTTACTCTCATGTTAAGGGGGATATGCTTAACTACCATAAAACGCTGCCCATCAATGGAGGCTATTAAAGAGAAAACCTTTACCGACAAAACCGTTATTCTTCCTTGGCTAGGCGAACAGAACAGCCCTAAAGCACGGTTCCATGCCCTAAAAGCTGTGACCATACTATATACCTAGTTATAAACTCTAGTCAATAGATATGGGGGCGTGTAAAAGTAATTTTGTTACTCAGAACGCTCTGGCTAAAAGGTTTGGTGCCAAACCGTATGGTGAAGGGTGCTATTTAAAACTCCTGTGGTGGAAATTCTGGAAGGAAGAGCCGATTAAGCAAGGCCGGCTACCTCACTGCCGATGTCAAACCACAGCTCAGTGAAGGTATGACTATGGACCCCTTCAGTAGCTACCAGATAGGAAATAAAATTGCCCAGATTATCCTGCTTATCTTCGGAGCAGTATTGAGCCAGGCGGGGGAATACTCGTGGCGGCAGGATGTAGCAGGCAGTGGCTATGAGGCTGGTGCTGGGGGCGGCTGGCTTCTCGTCAACCTCGGTTATTCTATCGCCATTTAGGCGGATGACGCCGAAATGGCTGGCTTTATTCTTGTCACCAACATCGTAAACAGCTACCAATGTATTTTTGCCATTATAGATATCAATAAAGTGAGGCAGGTCAAACTCAAAGTAGTTGTCACCGGCAATGACCAAGAGGTCTTCGGCGATGCATTTCTGCTTAACCCAGAGGTTCAATGAGCTAACGGCCCCCTTCTTTTGCTCATCATTAGAGGCCTCTTCAAGACAAAGCTCGGTATGCCTAGCTATGCCCTGCTGCCACCTGCGGAAGTCGGCCTCAAACTTCTTGTTGATGGCCACCAGAATGTCTATACCCCGGGGAATCTTGTCAACAAGGTGGCTTAGTAGCGGCCTGCCTTTATACTCAAATAAGGCCTTGGCCTTGTTGATGGTTAGGGGATAGAGCCTGGTACCAAAACCGCCGGCCAGTATTAGGCACTTCATAGTATTGTTACCAACCTCATCCCGTTCTTAAAGGGGTACCCGAGATATTGTTTCATCGTGTATTTCCTACAGTGAGCCCGACGGTTGCCAATCCATAAGGGGTGACGCTAAAATGGGGATGATAAAAAATCAAGGGTTTGCCTGGTAACCCCTTTTCTAAGGTAACATGCTCACTAAATCTGTTAAGGAGTATATCCAGTGTCCGAAATAAAGTCAAGCCAGCCGTTATTCTACGGCAACCCTTGGTGGGCAGCGAGCTCTGGTAAAATTATGCTCTGGATAAAGATTAAGTAGAGGTTATGAAAATAGAATTAACCGAGATACTGATTTGCCCTGGCTGCAGAGGAGAGCTGGAGCTTGAGGTGCTGGAGGAAGAGGCAGGTGAAGTAGTCACCGGCTCTCTCCATTGTGCCGCCTGCAATCTGAGTTACCCCATCTGTGAGGGGGTGCCCGATCTGTTACTCCCAGAGTCGCGGAGTGATGCTTGAGAGGGCTACGCTAGTGTGCCTATTGTAGTTTGGGTATTGTTCCTCTTGTTTTAGGAGTAAAGGTGGCAGGCAGTGAAATGGTCATCGTCAACGGCTATTATCTGGGGCTGTTTAATATCGCACCTGCCCGGGATGACATCTGGGCAGCGAGGGTGGAAACGGCAGCCAGATGGTGCCTCTATCGGGCTGGATGGTTCCCCGGGGATGAAAAATAGTCTTAATCCAGCGGCAACGGGTGAGACGGTATCGGCACTACGTCGGCCCAAGTAAAGACAGTGTCATCCTCTGGCCAGACCATAAATATTTCATCGCCTATGTAGGCAAGATTGCCTATATTATCAACCAGGTAGTCGCCATCCCAATCTTCAAAACAGGCCGGTAGCAAGAAGCCGTCTCTCAAGGCTGCTACCTGAAGAATAAAGGCCAGCTCTTCCAGTGATTTATAGGCATATATTATATCGGTGTCATCCTGGTCAAGCCAGTCAACCAACTCCTGGAGGCTGGCGAAATGCCTCGGGTCTTTAATGCTCCTTAATTCGTCTGCGAGGACAGTATTGATGGTTTGTGCCGCTTGAAGAGAAGCGTTGGCAACCTCAAGGTCAGATTCAAGAGATGAAATCTCGGTATCTTTAGCACTCAGGCTTGATTGGAGAGAAGAAACATTGCCCTCAAGCGAAGATATTTCGGCCTCGGCATCACTTAGGTTATCTTTTGCCTGGAAGTAGAGGAAACCAAGGGCACCGGCTCCGGCCACCAGAAGAACAATCAGCGGAATTGCAATCCATTTACTCATGTTATATTCCTCCCTTGCTTTTTAAAAATCTATAAATTCTTTAGTTTCGTCAATGGGGATGGCCAGGCCTATGCCTTCAATCGCCACGTCGACATACTTGGCTGAATTAATGCCGATAACCTCACCCTTGAGGTTGACCAACGGCCCACCGCTGTTGCCCGGGTTTATGGCGGCGTCGGTCTGGATGTATTCATAGCCATCTAAATCTCTTGTGGCCGAGATAATGCCCGCCGAAAACGAAACCTGGCCCTCCAGGCCAAGGGCATATCCGATGGCAACCACCTCTTCGCCGATAGTGATTTCGTTTGATACACCTAGATTTGCGTTTACTATATCTAGAGGGGCGTTAATTAGGGCTACAAGTGCAAGGTCTCTATCCTCATTCGTTCTAAGGACGACGCCATCGTATTCCTGGCCATCTATAAGGGTAATTTTGACGATTGTAAAACCGGATACAACATGGTTATTGGTAAGCACGTAGCCGGCCCGGCTGATTATGAACCCTGAACCGGAACCTTCCGGCGTCTCAATCCTCACCACAGCTGGCTCTAAAAGCTTTACGACATCAGCTATGGAGAGAGCGGTTGTTTCATCCCCATCTACAGGGATAATAGTCCCGTTGTCATCTACTGAGCCATTTTCCTGCGGGCAGCCGACTACTGCGACTGGAATGAGGATTAACAGCGTTGCTGCCAGGGCTGTCCAGAGATACTTTCTTAACATCTCAGTCCTACAGAGGCGTCATACCTAAACTATAGCATAATAAGACCGCATAGAAAAGAAACCGGTGCTCTACCTGACCTGGCCCCAGCCGGAGTATAGAAAGGGGTCGTCCGATTCCGGCTCCCACACCCAGAGATAGCCGTCGATGATGGCCACGCAGGCGATATAGATGGGTACTTCAAAATCAACAGAAATGATGTAACCGTCTTCTAAGGCGTCCTCTTGTATTGTTAGCCCCTTAGAATATAATTGTTCAACGGTGGCCGCCGGTGGTAGCTCTGAGACGTCGTTTTCTAGCAGCCAATCCTTAAGCTCCTCAAGTGAAGAGAAATCTCGGGCAGGATAGACCTTTTTGATATCATCTAGCTCACTCTTTACCGAGTCATAGTCAGCCTGCAGATTGGCCAGATCTGCCTGTAGAGCCTCGTAATTAGACCTTGAGACCACTAATAGGGCCAATACCACCCCCAGAATCACCAAACCTATTATGAGCCAATACCTGTTCTTCATTTGTCGCTCCTTTTGTCTTCCCTGCTATTTAATCTTTATATTAGGGTTAATGATAGAGTTTTTCCCGGATTGGCCTGAAGTTCAATAGAGCCTGGTTAATGAGAAGAAATGACTATTGATAAACTAAACAACCTATTATAGAATGAACAGGGGGTATAAAATAATGGCTAGTAAAAATGTTGAACCTTCTGGTGCCGAGACAATAAATGATACCTTGCCAAAGGTTTCAAAGGAGGCTGATGACAGTATGGTGGCACTTAAGAAAGCGATCGCCAGGGCCGAGAAACTGGACAAATCGGCCAAGGATGATGCTGGGGAATCAATAAGACTGTCCCGGAGAGCAATCAGCAGTGCCAGGCAAATAGGCAAAGCAACTAGTAAGGTTGCCGAGGAGGCCCAAAAAGCATCACAGGAAGCGGTCCACCGGGCCGAGAAGGTGGCCAAATCGGCAGAGGAAGCGGCTGAGGCCTATGCCCGGGCCTTTGATAAAGCCATCACCAGGGCTGAAGCAACCATCAAAGCGACCAAAGAGGCTGCTGAAGCCCTGGCCAGAGCCTTTGAGGAAGCGGTGTATAAGGCTGAAGAGACAGCCAAATCGGCCAAGGAGACGGTTAGGGAAGCGACCAGGGTATCACGGAAGGCGATGAGCCAGGCCGAGAAAACAGCTAAATCGGCCAAGGATGATGCTGATGAATCAATAAGGGTGTCCCAGGAGGCCATAGATAAGGCTGAAGAGACAGACAAATCGGCCAAGGATGATGCTGAGGAATCAATAAGATTGTCCCGGGAAGCGACCGGCAAGGCCGAGGAAATAGGCAAAGCCAGCAAGAAGATTGCCGAGGAGGCCAAAAAAGCATCACAGGAAGCGGTCCACCGGGCCGAGAAGGTGGCCAAATCGGCAGAGGAGGCGGCTGAGGCCTATGCCCGGGCCTTTGATAAAGCGATAGCCAGGGCCGAGGAAGTGAGCCAGTGGGCTCAGGAGGCGGCTGAGGCAGCCATAATGGTATCTCAGGAAGCGGTAAGCCGGGCTGAGGAAACAGCTATAGCGGCCAAGCAGGCGGCTGAGGAATCAACAAGGTCATCACAGGAGGCGATAACTAGAGCTGAGGAAACGGGTCAAGCAGCTAAGCAGGCGGCTGAGGAATCAATAAGGTCATCACAGGAAGCAGCCGAGAGGGCTTGTGCCGTAAGTGAATCGGCCATGGAGACCGTTGCCGCCTGGACAAAAGCATCCCAGGAAGCCATAAATAAGGCCGAGGAAACAACCAAATCGGCTAAAGAGGCCGCTGAGAGGTCGGCCAGAGCGTCACAGGAAGCGATAGCCAGGGCCGAGAGGGTAGCCAAGTCGGCCAATGAGGCGGCCGGGGTGGCAACAAGAGCCGCCAGGGAGGCGGCCGCGGCGTCAAAGAAAGCGGCTGAGGAGGCGGCCGGGATGTGGATAGGGGTATTTGAGGAATTGATAACTGGCGCCGGAGAGATAGGTGAAACGACTAGGCAGGTTGTCCGGCAGACTGCCGAGGCCCTGACTCGAACACCCGGAGAAGCTACTGGCAAGGCTAAGGAGATAAGCAAAGCCCCCAAGGAGGCTGCCGAGGCCTTGGCCGGAGCCGCTGGGGAGACTAAAGTAAAGAAAAAAGAGGAGGATAAAGAGCCCCAAAAGAGAACCAAGACTCGCCTGGAATCCCTGGCCAAAATGTATCTGGCCAGCAAAACCGAGCAAGCCGAGGAAGGGGCCGAGGAAGAGGAAGGTTGACAGCCTACCTAAAGAGTGTCAATTACAGAAATTACCTTGGGGAGGTGGTGCCTATGGATAGTAAAAGGCTCTCGGGAAAGACCGAGGAAAATGAATGGAGGTAGAAACCGATGAGGAAATCAAAGCTCCTGATAATTGCTGCTGCTTTTACGCTTGTAGCAGCCCTGGTTGTTGGTTGTCCCGGCAACGGAGGTGATGGTAATGGCGGCAATGGCGGTGATGGGCCAACGCCAGCCTCCTTCTCAGTATCAAATCTGTCTATTGAGCCGGCAGAGGTTTTGCCCAATGAGACGGTAACTATCTCGGTATCGGTAGCCAACACCGGTGGTAGTCAGGGCAGCCACAACGTGGTCTTAAACATTGACGGGGTGCAGGAAGAAAGCAAGAGTGTAACAATTGCTGCCGGCGCTAGTCAGAGTGTTACCTTTAGTGTAACCAGAGAGGATGCCGGAATCTACACAGTAACCATCGGTAGTCTGTCAGGCTCATTTACGGTAGTGTCGGCAATTTCAGCGGAGGAGATAGCCGAAGCAGCAATCTTAGCCGAGGCTGAATTCAATACCTACCAGTTCGACGTGGATTATGAAATTACAATGGAAATCCCCGGCGAAACTCCAGTAACTACGACAATGGACATGAACGGTGCCTTTGACTTTGCAAACGAAAAGATGCATATGGATATGCAGATGACCATGTCTACGCCTCCCGAGACGGTGCAGATGAGTATAGAGATGTATCTCGTCGGTGACTGGATGTATATGAAGATGGAGATGCCTGGCCTGCCCCCGGAGATAATGGGTACCTGGTTCAAAGTACGGATGTCAGAGTTGGAATTGGAGGACCTCTGGGAGCAGCAGGACATAGCCGGTCAACAGTTCGATTTGCTGGTGGGCTTTAGTGAAGTGGAGTTTCTGGGCACTGAGATGGTCAATGGCGTTGAGTGCTACAAGCTACAAGTGACCCCGGACATTGAGACGCTCTGGGCATGGGCTCAGATACAGGAGGGAACGGAGGGGCTGGACCCGGGTCTTGACCCTGAAGAAGTAATAACTGACTTCTCCTATGTCCTGTGGGTGGCCAAGGATACCTATTTCACCGTCAAGACCGTTGTGGAGATGACCATGACTGTTGAAGGAGAGTCTATGGGTATGGCTGTGACCGTACTGGTATTCGACATTAATGAGCCGGTCACTATTGAGTTGCCGCCGGAGGCTGAAGCGGCTGAGGAATTGCCTACGTCTTAACGGTTTGGTCGGTGTTTGTGGGATTAACATGTCTCGCCGATGACTGCACAAACTGACAAGATGTTCGCGCTGAGGCTAACAACATTGGGTAAGCGGACAAATAAAAGGGCATAGGTTTGGGAGGCCAATTACAGTAATGAGGGTATATCCCTGAAGGCTTCCTCGATTCCCCTGTGTTCATACTCTAGGCTCCCCCGCCGCCGCTTGGTCGTAGAAATATAGCTGATCGTTTTGGTAAAGTAATCCATCACCTTTCTTGAACCAATAAGCTCGGAAAGGATGACGGTGACCTCCAGTGAGCCTTTGCCCCTGGGGTAATCACCAGTCCGTATTATAGCCTCGGTGGCCATGTTTTTTAGAGAATCTGAGAGCCCATTTATCAGGTCCATATTCATTGCCTCATGGGGTGCCGTTAGCAGATATAGAGCCCTCTTGGCATCATTAGGGTTGCATCTTAGCGATAGCTCACCCATGGCTTCGTCCATCGCCTGGACTCCCCTTTGGCTTTCAATATTCTTCTCCCTAAAATTGAGCTTATTGTCAAAGGGCAATCTAACCCGGGGTACTGGCGCTTTACCATAGCCGATTACTGACCAGCCGGCCAGGGTCTGGATTATATCCCCGGCGTCGAGCACCCGTGAACCGATGTATTTGGGATTTGTCTCCTCGCCGGCACAGAGCAGGTTGTAGAATGGCTTAACTGCCAGGTAGTTGATTTTGGCCAGGTTATTCTTAATCGAGATATTCTTTCTAACATACCTTTGATTATCAACCAGGAATATGGCATCAGCGGCTAGGTAGGCGGACTTGAGGCAGGTGCCTGTATTATAGATAGACCTTTCCTCCGTCCTCTCTTCATGCCTGAAGGGAAGGACAATAAGATTATATACCGGCTTTTCCATATGGCGCTCTTTTAGTTGCGTGGTCAGTACTGATATTGCTCCCGAGCCGGTACCGCCGGCGGCACCGGCGATTACCAGGAAGGCGTCTGTCTCCGAGAATTGCTTGGTTGTTCTTATACTTTCGATGACCTTATCGCCATCCTCCCGGGCGATGTCGGCACCAATCTCATTTATTTTGCCCACGCCGTGACCACTGGTCTTTTTGGCGCCGATGAGGATTCTATGCTTGTAATCAGACTTGATATAAAGCAGTCCGCTTAGATCGGCAATATCTGTGTTGACAGCTAGGACATTGGTAATGCCGTCAATGCCACGCTGAATGCGGGCTATTCTGTTTAACCGGGCAAACTCGTCAGCAATCCGGCCGCCGCATTGCCCGCAACCTATAACCAGTAATTTCACTTGTCGCCTCCATAGTCCATAGGTATCTTATTCTTAAGAGAGTTTACCTGTTTTGCCGACTTTCGTCAATAGCCTATCGGTCCAGGAATTAGACGGCTTGTCCGAGGGCGACGGCAAACAATACGGCGGCAAAGACGATGGCCAGGTTGATAATTACTAGGGTAGCTATCCACTCCCATCGGGTGAGTCTCTTGATGACCGCTTTCACTAGTGTCTCTCCCACCTTTGACAGGGCCTCCTCGGCTGCCTTCCTGGCCACCTCAGCCACCTCCTCGGCCCTGGAGGCAGCCTCTGCGGTCACGGTGGCTTGATAATATACAGCACTATAATGTTCCAAGGGTGCTTCATTGTCAATATGCCCCACCCTAATAGTGGTAAGGTTCACCATATATTCAATGGAAAAACTTGACGAGCCCTAATTAATCCTGTATAATTACAGATTAAAAGAATATCTAAAGGCTGGGAACGAGACTAGTAGGCCCCCAGCGAGGCTATAGAGAGCCGGGTAAGGTGTGAGCCGGTGCCAGTGCAGGGGTTGAATGGACTCGGGAGCTGCCAACCGAAAGGTATTTACACCTAGTAGGCTTTGCCGGAGAGGCACCGTTATTAGAGCCTAAG
>JAUXAE010000044.1 GCA_030620035.1 Dehalococcoidales bacterium | reverse complement strand
ACAGGAGGCAGCGATTAAACGGATTCTAAGACGAACTAAAGAGGACTATGTATCGAACGCACTGACCGAACAAGCCTACCTTAATAACAAAAAGAGGTTCGAAAAAGTAGACTTGAGAGACTTGAAGAACCTGTATCCGAGCCTTAATATCACCCATTTGATAGTTGATACTCAATACGACCCGCCTGAAGATTGGTACATCATTGGTATGGAAAAGAAGTAGCATGGAGCATTGATAGTGGAAGTTCTGCCAAGCAATTATGTTATAATTGATACTTCCGAGCCCATAAGTAGCAGTATTAAGCAGATTCTAGATAGAACTAGTGGCTGATAACCAGAAAAAGGTGTTGCCGGTAGCGGTAAGCCCACAGGAGATAAGGGAGGGCTACACCACCCTAAGCCGATGCTACACCATCGCTGAGGGGATATTCGAGAAAGGACTAAGGAGAAGGGGACTGAAACTGCTGTCGCTTAGGCCCGGTGAGGTAGTGCTTGAGATAGGTTTTGGCACCGGATATTCGCTAAAGGAAATGGCCAGCTCGGTGGGTAAAAACGGTAAAGTCTATGGCATTGATATAACGCCCCAGATGCTAGAGATAACCACAAAAAGACTTAAAAGAGCCGGGCTTGGGGAAAGGGTGGAGCTATATGAAGGGGATGCCAGGAAGATGCCCTATGAGGATGGCAAATTTGATGCGGTCTACATGGCCGGCACCCTGGAGCTCTTTGATACACCGGATATTCCCAGGGTGCTAAAGGAGATTAAGAGGGTGCTAAAGGTCGGCGGCCGGCTGTGCCTGGTCAGCCTGACCAAGGAGGCTAGAGAGGGCTCACTGTTCGTAAGAATCTATGAGTGGCTGCATCTGAAGATACCCAAGTATTTTAATTGCCGTCCCATCTACCCTGCTGAGTCACTAAAAAATGCCGGCTATAGAATAATCAAGACCGATGATTTTGCCATTGCCCGATTAGTCCCCTGGCAGCTTGTTCTGGTAAAATCAGAGAACTGGTAAAATCAGAGAAAAAGTAGGCTAAAGGAGATGAACAAAAGGCAATACGATATTAAAGACCCAACCTTGGCTTCTGCCGGTAAGCTGCGGATAGAGTGGGCCTCCCGTGAGATGCCGGTGGTTGGTCTAATTAGGGAAAGGTTTTCGGCTGAGAAACCATTTAGGGGCCTCCGCATCTCGGCCTGCCTGCACATCACCACCGAAACGGCCAACCTGGCCCTGGCCCTAAAGGCCGGCGGCGCCGACCTGGTCCTCTGCGCCTCCAATCCCCTAAGCACCCAGGATGAGGCCGCCGCTGCCCTGGTGGCCTACGGCATCGCCACCAACGCCATCAGGGGGGAGGATGAAAAAACATACTATAAGCACATCAATACGGCTTTGGACCATAAGCCCCATCTGACTGTGGATGACGGTGCCGACCTGGTTACTACTCTCCACACCAAGCGAAGCCAGCTAATCAGTAATATTATCGGCGGCACCGAAGAGACCACCACCGGTGTCATCAGGCTGCGCAGCCTGGCCAGGGCCGGCAGGCTAAAATATCCTATCATCGCCGTAAATGACGCCCAGACCAAGTACCTTTTTGACAACCGCTACGGCACGGGACAGAGCACCATTGACGGCATTACCCGGGCGACCAACATCCTCTGGGCCGGTAAGAAGGTGGTCGTCTGTGGCTATGGCTGGTGCGGGCACGGCATCGCCTTAAGGGCTAGGGGGCTGGGTGCCCAGGTGATAGTCACCGAGGTAGCGCCCACCCGGGCCCTGGAAGCGGTGATGGACGGCTTCCAGGTGATGCCCCTGACCGAGGCGGCCAAGATAGGCGACGTCTTTATTACCATTACCGGCAACAAGAATGTTATTGCTAAGAGCCACCTTGAGGTGATGAAGGACGGGGCTATCCTGGCCAACAGCGGCCATTTTAATGTTGAGATAGATATTCCCGCCCTTGAGGGCCTGGCCCGGGCCAAGCGACCCATCCGGGCCAATGTTGATGAATATAGCCTAAAGGATGGCCGCCGTCTTTACCTGCTGGCTGAGGGCCGACTGATCAACCTGGCGGCCGCCGAGGGCCACCCGGCCAATGTTATGGACATGAGCTTTGCCAACCAGGCCCTGTGCCTGGAGTATATAGCCAAGAACAGGGGCAAGCTCGAGCCCAGGGTCTACCCGGTACCAGAAGAAATCGACAAGCAGGTGGCCCAGATGAAACTGGAGTCCATGGGCGTTACCATTGATAGCCTGACACCAGCCCAGAAGAAATACCTGACTAGCTGGCAGGAAGGCACCTAAAGGAGGCCAGATGACACAAAGCTTCATAACTTCAGCCAGGTACCTGTTTACCTCGGAGTCGGTTACCGAAGGTCACCCGGACAAGCTATGTGACCAGATATCAGACGCCGTCCTAGATGCCATCCTGGCCCAGGACCCATACGCCCGGGTAGCCTGCGAGACGGCGGTAACCAACGGTTTGGTCATCGTTATGGGTGAGATTACCACCAGCTGCTATGTTGAAATCCCCAATATAGTCCGTGAAGTGGTTCATGATGTCGGCTACAACCGCCCCGAGTATGGATTTGACCATGAGGCCTGTGGCGTGATGGTCTCCATCAAAGAGCAGTCAAAAGACATTGACCTGGGGGTTACCAAATCACAGGAGGCCAAAACAGACCCCAAGGTCAGTGAACTAGATAAGCTCGGTGCCGGCGACCAGGGAATGATGGTCGGCTTTGCCTGTACCGAGACGCCGGAACTGATGCCGCTACCCATCTCCCTGGCCCACAAGCTGTGCCGGCGGCTGGCCCGGGTCAGGAAGGATAAAACCCTACCCTACCTCCGCCCCGATGGCAAATCACAGGTAACCGTAGAGTATAGCAACGGCCGCCCAAAACGGATAGACAGCATCGTAATCGGTGCCCAGCATGACCCTGATGTCAGCCACCAGCAAATAGAGCAGGATATTATTAAAGAGGTAGTCAGAGAGGTTGTTCCCGCCCGGCTGATGGACGACCAAACCAGATTCTTTGTCAACGCCACCGGCCGCTTTATCCTCGGCGGCCCGGTGTCGGACACCGGCTTTACTGGCCGCAAGATTCTGGTTGACACCTACGGCGGCATTGCCCGGCACGGCGGCGGCTCCTTCTCAGGCAAAGACCCGACCAAGGTTGACCGCTCGGCCACCTATATGGCCCGCCACATCGCCAAGAACCTGGTCGCCGCCGGACTGACTGAGCGGTGGAAATCCAGATTGCCTATGTTATTGGGGTCGCCCACCCCCTCTCAGTATCCATTGAGACATTCGGCACCGGCAGGGTCAGCAATGAGGCCCTGCTTGAGCTGGTTAATAAACACTATGACCTGAGACCAGGGGCCATAATCAAATACCTTGACCTCCGCCGTCCCATCTACCGGCAAACTGCCACCTATGGACACTTCGGCAGAGATGATCTTGACCTGCCCTGGGAAAAGCTGGATATGGCTGAAATTTTAAGGGCTGAGGCACTGGGTAAGTAGTAAGGAGAGTCAAAGAGGGGGCCAAGCCCCTCTTATATAATCAATTCCCCTCCCCCTTATCAAGGGGGAGGGGATAAAAGGGATGGGGTTACCTAATAAAAATCTAAGGGAGAACGAAATGAAAACAGTTATTTTCTTCATCGTCGGGGCTATTGTCGCCGAGTTAGCCATCATTGCCCTGGTCACCATCCTGGACCTTCACGGCCTCACCCTGCTTGTGGCCGTAGCCCTGCTGCCCGTGGCCCTGTTAGCCGCCGCCGTCATCTATCTGTTCGCCAAATTCAGCAAGGGGGAGGCGCCAGAAGGGTCGGATGAGGGGGGTGATACAGATAAGTAGCCCCATCAAGTTTGGCACCGATGGCTGGCGGGGCATCATCGCCCAGGATTTCACCTTTGACAATGTGCGTATCTGTGCCCAGGCAGCAGCCAACCACCTGAAACAAACCGGGCTGGCCAGCCGCGGCCTGGTCATCGGCTACGATACCCGCTTTGCCTCGGAGGACTTTGCCCAAGCCGCCGCCGAGGTGGTGGCCGCCAACGGAATCAAGGTCTATCTCTGCTCCAAGGCGACGCCAACGCCGGTGATAAGCTATGGCGTCCCGGCCCGGAGAGCCGGTGGCGCCATCATTATCACCGCCAGCCACAACCCACCCCGGTGGAATGGCTTTAAGTACAAATCAGAGGACGGTGCCAGTGCCCCAACCGAGGTTATTACCGAGCTGGAAAAGCATATTGGCGACATTAATACTAGCGGCCAGATGAACCAGATGCCGCTGGCCAAGGCCTTGGAGCAGGGCCTGGTGGAATATATTGACCTGAACCCAGTCTATCTAAAGAAAATAGCAAGCCTCATCGACCTCAATGAACTGGGCGATAGGCTGGGCAGGGCCGGGCTGAAAATAGTGGTTGACCCCATGTACGGTGCTGGCGCCGGTTATTTCAGGATGCTGCTTGGTGACCAGGCCATCAAGCTAATAGAGATAAACAGCGAGTGCAACCCCACCTTCCCCGGCATGCAGCAGCCCGAGCCCATTGCTAGCAACCTGACCAGACTGTCAGCCAAGGTGGTGGCGACAAAGGCCAGCGTCGGCATAGCTACCGACGGTGATGCCGACCGCCTGGGTATCATAGATGAAAAGGGGAACTTTATAACCCAGCTGCAGGTCTTTGCCCTGCTGGCCCTCTATCTACTGGAGATACGCGGCCAGCGGGGTGCTATCGTCAAGACATTAACCACCACCAACATGCTCTACCGTCTGGGCAAGCTCTTCAATGTACCCGTCTATGAGACAGCGGTGGGCTTTAAGTATGTAGCCCCCATAATGCTTTCCGAGAATGCCCTTATCGGAGGTGAGGAGAGCGGCGGCTATGGCTTCCGCGGCCATGTCCCGGAACGGGACGCTCTATTGGCTGGCCTCTACTTCCTTGACCTGATGGTTAAGACCGGCAAAACACCATCACAGCTCCTGGAATATCTCTACAGCAAGGTGGGGCCCCATTACTACCACCGGGTGGATATAGAATTCCCCGAAGATGAGCGACCCAGAATAACCAATCGCCTCAGAGAAAGCCATCCCCGGTCTATTGACCGGGTAAAGCTGGTAATGAAAGACACCCTTGACGGCTTCCGCTTCACCCTGGCCGATAACAGCTGGCTGCTAATCAGGTTCTCCGGGACGGAGCCGCTACTACGAGTCTATGCCGAGAGTGATAGCCAGGCCCGGGTAGAGAGGCTGCTTGAGCTGGGTAAAAAACTAGCCGGAGTCTAAGCATGGCAGATCTAGATGACCCCAATGTCTATAGCCAATACGACCCGCAAGGTATGCTGGGCTGCCTTCATGAGATGCCCCAGCTATGCCAGCGGGCCTGGCAAATGGCCAAAGACTTTGACCTGCCGCCAGACTACCACCAGGTTGATAAAGTGGTCGTCCTGGGTATGGGCGGCTCAGCCATCGGCGGTGACCTGGTAAGCAGCCTAGTAGCTGACGAGGCCAGGATACCTATTCTAGTTCACCGCGACTACAGCTTGCCTGCCTTCGTTGATAACGAGACCCTGGTCATAGCCTCAAGCTACTCAGGGAAGACCGAGGAAACCCTGGCCTCATTTAACAAGGCCCTTAAGACAAATTCAAAAAAACTGGTGATTACCACCGGGGGCACACTTGAAAGTTTGGCCCAGGAAAGAGGTATCCCTGTTTTCCACTTCGACTATAAGGCTCAGCCCCGGGCCGCCCTGCCCTTCAGCATGCTAGCTATTCTAGGCCTGGTGCAAAAACTGGGCTTTATCGGTGACAGGTCGGCCGAGGCGGCCGAAATGGTGGCCGTCCTAGAGCAGCTAGCCAAGAAGATAAATGAAACCGTACCCCTCATCCGTAACCAGGCCAAACAACTGGCCCGAAGGCTTTATGGCCATCTGGCGGTAATCTATGGCGGCGGCCTGCTTTCTGAGGTGGCCCACCGCTGGAAGACCCAGTTTAATGAGAACAGCAAGGCCTGGGCCTTCCACGAGGTCTTTTCAGAGCTTAACCACAACGCCGTCGTCGGCTACCAGTTCCCCCCGGAGCTGGCCTCAAGGATAATGGTAGTGCTCTTGAGGTCAGTTTATCTTCCGGAGCGCATTATTCTTCGCCAGCAGGTAACGGCCAAGCTCTTAAAGCAAGCCAATATCGCTTACCAGTTTGCCGATGCCTTTGGCATCAGCCCACTGACCCAGATGATGAGCCTGGTGCTCTTTGGTGATTATGTCAGCTACTACCTGGCCATCTTGAATCAGATTGACCCCTCCCCGGTAGCGGCCATTGACTACCTCAAGGAGCAGTTAGCCAAGGAATAGCCGACCATGGAAAAGCAAGGTCAACTCCACACACTTCGGCAGCGGCTTTATCTAGCCAACAAGGGAGCCGTCCTGGCCGTGGCCCTGTCCGCCCAAGCATATCAGGGAGTCAGGGTTAACAGTGGTCAGGCCCTTTTATCAATGCTTACCATGAAGGCTGCCGACCATCTGCGCCTGGCCACGACGGCTCTCTCCTCAGGTCATTATTATAGCGTGCCCATTCTTTTAAGGAGCGCTCTGGACTCTATCGGGGTCCTCTGCCTCACCAGCCGGAATGACAGTGAACTGAAGAGATGGGCCTTTCTGACATATGCCAGTGATAGAGAGCCATCTGTAGACCCTGTCCAGCTCCGTGAGACGAGGGCCGAATTCTACACAAGGGCCCGGTCAGCCTATGATGGCCTGCTCACTCAAGACCGTCATGTGCAACCTGTTCGGGACATCATCCGTGAGTTTAATGCCCATGTCCATCCGGGATTGGAGGGGCTTCTAGAAATAGCCGGCATTCCCCTAGAACTGGATGAACTTTTGGGCGTAGAGGTTGCCAAAGTCCTGGCAACGGCCCAGGGTGACCTGAATAAGGCAGTGGGCCTCCTAGATCTGGCCGGCCAGTATTCACGGCCTAAGACGCGACTAAAGCCCATCTCCGAGAAGGAGGTAAGGGATTTTAACTTTGGCTATCTTGATGAAGGCCTTATGGATGACTATTCCAGCATGCTGCATGCGGCCACACACCATTTATTGGACATAGCCGATTTTATATTCAGGGGTCGGGCACCCGCCGAGCTTAAGAAAGCGGTCAAGGAATGGCGCACCAGGTCGCTAAGCGCTTTCAAGGCCTATGAGAAACAAGACAGCAGTAAAAGTGAGTGACTTTTTGAAGGAGCAGTTGGCCGGAGGGATAGGGGGGAGTGAGAAATGAACAGAAAAATGCCTTACACACAATCCCTTGAAGACCTTCTAGATAAGATTGAAGAGATTGGCACTATAAAGAGAAAGCTTTCGTTTAGAGATCGGGCAGACACAAGCGGATATGGTCTGTATGTCCAAAGCGGTCGCCTCCCTGGAGGTGCGATACAGTACATGGCTGGAGGTAGGTTCCTTAAAAAAATGGTATTCGTTAGAGAGGCAGACGGCACCAGAACCATCAAGAAATACCAACCGGGAGATTGGGAGCTTAAAGTTAAGTATACCTTATCTCTCTGTCGCGCATTGGAGCGGGCATCTAAAGGGCAAACAGAATGGACGGAGGAAAAATTCGAAGCATACTGGGCAGAAGAGACATTTGACCCTGCCATAGTTGCTAAAGTTGATAGTGCTTGGCAAGAACATCATAGCCAACTCAACAAGGTCTGGCATCAGACAAGTCCAGAAAAACGAGATGAACTGGTGAAGGTCTACCGCGATGAACTAGAACAGGAATGGCCAACGGAATTCATAGAAACACAGCTAGAAAAGACAGCGCATGCTATCAGAGAACGAGTTATAAAGGGCATAAAAACGGCATACATTGTCGGTTACATGATAGGTAAAGGCTGGGTATCACCTGAGGAGGCAGCAGGCTGGAATCTATGGCTAGGTGATCTGATAGTGGGCAACATTAGGTCTACCTTCAAAGGAACCGAATCTAGGGGGACGGCTTTTGCAAGTGCATTCGCCAGTGTTGGGACTAAAGGTACTCAAGTCGCTTCAGGCAGCGGTATACAAGCTTATGAACCCTCAAAGCGTGAAATCGTTGAGGAAATACTCCGAACAGAAGGCTCCAATCTCATACGCAGAGATTTCAGGAATCCAGAGTTGCTCGGCCAGCCTTCATTGAGTGCACAAGTAGACTACTTCAATCCGACAGACAGCCAATATCTAACTGAAGCGGTTCTTGGTGCCCGTCACTTTGACACTAAAAAGATAGAGAGCATATTAAAGACGTTATTAAAAGACAACTACGATAGATATTTCAAGGCCGCTAAGCAACGAATAATTTCTATCCATTAGCAAGCTCCCGCAGTGACAGCTACATACAATAGAATGCTTGCTATTCTTACTAGACCC
>JAUXAE010000009.1 GCA_030620035.1 Dehalococcoidales bacterium | reverse complement strand
GTGGACGCCGCCCTGGAGGAAGGGGCTGAAGTTGTGGCCCACGGCTGCACCGGCAAGGGCAATGACCAAGTAAGGTTTGAGGTCAGCGTTAGTGCCCTGGCACCCCAGCTTAGGGTCATCGCCCCGGCCCGGGAATGGGGCATGACCCGGGAAGAAACCATTAAATATGCTCAAGCTAATGACATCCCGCTGCCCATAACTGCGGCCAGCCCCTATTCCATTGATGAAAACCTGTGGGGCCGCAGTATTGAGTGCGGCGTCTTAGAAGACCCCTGGCTGGAACCACCCGAGGAGGTGTTTGCCTGGACAAAATCGGCCAGTGAGGCCCCGGATGAACCGGGCTATGTGGAGATTTCTTTTGAGCAGGGTATCCCGGTGGCTATTGACGGCCAGAGGCTGGACGGCTTAAGCCTGATTCAGCGCCTAAACAGGCTGGCCGGCGGCCACGGCGTCGGCCGCATTGACCATGTCGAGAACCGGCTGGTGGGCATAAAATCAAGGGAGGTCTATGAGGCACCGGCGGCGGTAGTGCTGCTGGCCGCCCATCAGGCCCTGGAGGCAATGACCCTGTCAAAGGGGCAACTGCGTTTTAAGCAGAAGGTGGCCGCCGAGTATGCTGACCTTATCTACAACGGTCTTTGGTTTAGCGCCCTGCGCCGGGACCTGGCCGCCTATGTTCAGAGCTCTCAGCACTTTGTTAGCGGAACGGTCAGGCTCAAGCTTTTTAAAGGGAATTTTAGCATTGTCGGCCGAAAGTCGCCGAACTCACTCTACCATTACGGCCTGGCCACCTATGATAAGGGTGACCAGTTTGACCAGAGCGCCGCCGCCGGCTTTATTAAAATCTGGGGCCTTCCCGTTAAGACCCAGGCCCAGATACAGCCCCTGGCCCAGGAAGAGGAGCCCGAGACGAAAGACAGGAAAGAAAAATGAGCCATATCCGCAAGCGTTTTGATAAATCGCCCAATGAACTGGCAGTAAAATATACCTCTTCCCTGCCCTTTGACAGGCGTCTCTACGGCCACGATATTAGGGGCAGTATTGCCCACGCCAGAATGCTGGCCAGGCAGGGTATCATCTCGGCCCAAGAAGCCTTGGCCATTACCAAGGGGCTAACCTCTATTGCCGAGGAGATAGAGCAGGGCAGGTTTAACTTCAAGGCGGAAGCAGAAGATATCCATATGGCCATTGAGGGGCGCCTGTTTGAGGTGGCCGGTGAGGTAGCCGGTAAGTTGCACACGGCCCGCTCCCGCAATGACCAGGTGGCCCTGGACCTGCGTCTCTTTTTAAAGGAGGCCATATCGCAGACCACGGCCAGATTAAGGGGACTTCAGCAGGCGCTGGTGGGCCTGGCCGAGGACAATCAGGACGTGGTTATGCCCGGCTACACCCATCTTCAGCCGGCCCAGCCGATCTTGCTGGCCCACCACCTTTTAGCCTACTTTGAGATGCTGGAGAGGGATGTAGAGCGGTTTAATTGCTGCCTGAAGCGGACTGATGTCATGCCCCTGGGCAGCGGTGCCCTGGCCGGTGTTGCCTATAATATAGACCGGGAGTTCCTGGCCTCCGAACTGGGCTTTGGCCGCATAAGCCAAAACAGCCTTGATGCCGTCTCT
Organism: Dehalococcoidales bacterium; assembly: GCA_030620035.1. GTDB lineage: Bacteria > Chloroflexota > Dehalococcoidia > Dehalococcoidales > JAUXAE01 > JAUXAE01. The sequence continues at coordinate 15,973 of JAUXAE010000009.1, read as the reverse complement.
GATAGGGACTTCGTCCTGGAGTACCAGGCGGACGCCAGTATCTGCATGATGCACCTCTCCCGGCTGGCTGAGGAGATTATCCTGTGGTCTTCGGCCGAATTTGATTCTGTTGAGCTTGATGAGGCCTATGCCACCGGCTCAAGCCTTATGCCCCAGAAGAAAAACCCGGATGTCGCTGAGCTTGCCCGGGGCAAGACGGGGCGGGTCTACGGCCATCTGATGGCCCTGCTGGCAACCCTGAAGGCCCTGCCCCTGGCCTACAACCGGGATATGCAGGAGGACAAAGAGGGCCTTTTTGATAGCGTTGATAGCCTGCTGGCCACCCTGGAGGTGCTCAGTGGCCTGGTCAAAACCCTAAAGGTCAAGGCAGAAAACATGCAGCGGGCAACCGAGCAGGGCTATATCCTGGCCACCGATCTAGCCGATTACCTGGTTAAGAAGGGGGAGGCCTTTCGCCAAGCTCATGGCATCGTGGCCCGACTGGTAAGCTATGCCCTGGAAAAGGGTAGGTTGTTTAAGGAGCTTAAGCTGGATGAGTATCAGCGGTTCTCTCCGCTATTTGAGCCGGATGTCTATCGGGTCACAGTGGCTTCCTCTATCGCCGCCAGGGATACTGTCGGTGGCACAGCCCAAAAACAGGTGGCCCGGGCACTGGCCAGAGCCAAGAAGATAATCGGTGATAGCAAGGGTTAAAGTAACCAGCAGAGGCATAAACAGTTACCCCAAATCAATTAAAAATTAAAGGGGGTAGGCTAAGAAAGGTTTTTAGACGGCTCTGGCCGCCTTGTGCTGGCTGCGCAGGCATCGGGTACACAGGTTGAGCCTTGTCTTGCGGCCGTTTCTCACGATGGTAACCGGATGAATATTGGGCAGCCAGTGCCGATTGGTACGGCGCTTAGAGTGGCTGACATTGTGGCCAAACTGGGGCGACTTGCCACATAAATCACATTTCATAACGCTGTATCTTCTCCTTTGACTGGGCCAGAAATTTAATATAAAATGCCGTCGGTATATATTAGCATAGTCAGAAATCCCTGACAAGGCTTAAGCAACAGGGGTAAAAGGTGGTACCAAATGAAACAGATTAAATCTATCGGCGGGCAGGACCTAAAAGAGATGTTTGCCGCCGCTACCAACTGGTTAGAGAAGAGCGCCCAAGATATAGATGCCCTAAATGTCTTCCCGGTGCCCGATGGTGATTGCGGCACCAACATGCTGCTGACCATGCGTTCCAGCATAGAGGAGGCCAGCCGGGCCCCGGACCAAAATATCTCGCAAGTAGCCCGGGCTATGGCCAAGGGGACACTGATGGGGGCCAGGGGTAACAGCGGCGTAATCCTGTCTCAAATCTGGCGCGGCCTGGCCCAGAGTCTAAACGAGAAAGAGACCATTGATGGCCATGAGCTGGCCCAGGCCCTGCTCCAGGCGTCAGAAATGGCCTACAAAGGGCTAAGCAACCCGGTAGAGGGAACTATCCTGACGGTAATGAGGGAGGCGGCCTCAGCCGCCCAGAAGCAGGTGGCCAGGGGCAACGGTAATGTGATATCGGTCTTGGAGGCCACTGTTGACGCCGCTAATGAATCGGTAGCCAATACACCCAACCTGCTGCCGGTTTTAAGAGAGGCCGGGGTGGTAGATGCCGGTGGCCAGGGGCTGTTTACCCTACTGGAGGGCGCCCTCCTCTACCTCAGGGGTGATGTCGAGCTGATGCAATTCCGTAAGTCACGGGTGATTGCCAGCAGCATACCAGTAACGGCTCGACCACTACAGCTGTCAGCCGAAGAAGAAGAAGCCTTTGGCTACTGCACCGAGTTCCTGCTCAAGGGGGAAAACCTTGACCTAGATAAGCTCAGGAAAAAGCTACAGAGCAAAGGGCAGTCGCTGATTGTCGTCGGTGATGAATCTACCGTCAGGGTTCACATCCACACCCTGGACCCGGGCAATGTCGTCCACTATATTACTTCTCTGGGTACCATGCACAAGGTTAGCATCCGTAATATGGATGAGCAACACGAAGACTTCCTGACCATGCAGAAGGGGAGAATGCCCGCCGTTGACATGGCTATTGTGGCCGTGGTTGCCGGTGATGGGCTGGCCGATGTCTTTACCAGCCTGGGGGCTTCAGCCATTGTCCCCGGTGGCCAGACAATGAACCCCAGTACCAAGGATATACTTCAGGCGGTAGAGGCGGTGCCCTCGGATAAGATTATCATCCTGCCCAACAACAAAAACATAGTCCCCACGGCTCAGCAGGTTGAGTCATTAACCGATAAGAGCATTGAGGTTGTGCCTACAGAGTCGGTACCCCAGGGGGCGGCCGCCCTGCTGGCCTTTGACTATGAAGCCGACTTTGAAACCAATGCCAAGCTTATGACCGAGGCCAAATCTGGTATCAAAACGATTGAAATCACCCGGGCAACACGCTCCACCAAGCTTAACGGCCTGGCCATCAAGAAGAAACAGGCTATCGGTCTTCTTGATGGCAACCTGCTAGCGGTAAATGATGAGCTCGATGATGTCCTGAGCGAGCTGCTGGCCAGGATTGACCTAGATAAGGCCGAGGTGATTACCATCTACTACGGGGATGATACCGATGAGGCTGAGGCGGAACGGGTCAGCACCGGCATCCGCCAGCAGCATCCTAATCTCCAGGTTGAGGTAGTCAGTGGTGGCCAGCCCCACTACAATTATATTGTCTCTATAGAATAGAACAGGAGGCTAGCCAATGACAGTCAAAATTATTACTGACAGCACATCCGATATCACCAGCAACCTGGCTCAGGAGCTAGGGATTACCGTGGTGCCCCTAACGGTATCTTTTGGTCACGAGCACTTTCTTGACCGGGTGGAGATGACCACCGATGATTTCTACCGCCGCTTAGCCTCCGAGAATATCTTCCCCACCACCACCCAACCCTCCCCCAGTCTCTTTGTTGATGCCTACCAGAAGCTGGCCCAGGAGAGCGATGAAATCTTGGTTATCGTAGTCTCCGGCGAGCTCAGCGGCACCTATCAATCAGCCCTGAGCGCCAAGAGTGTGGTAGAGGGAAAATGCCGCATTGAGGTAATGGACTCACTATCGGTGGCCATGGGTCTGGGGCTAATTGTTATCGTCGCCAACAAGATGGCCCAGAGTGGGGCCAGCCTGGATGAGGTGGCGGCGGCCATAAAAAGGAGAATCCCACGGTCACACCCCGTCATGTCTTTTGACACCCTAAAATATTTGGCCAAGGGAGGGCGGATTGGCCGGGCACAGAGACTGGCCGGCCCATTACTAAAAGTAAGGCCGGTACTTACCATGCGAAATGGCGAGGTATCCCCCCTGACCAGGCTGCGCTCCCAGAAGGCCTCACTGGATTACCTCTACAACTTTGTGGCTGGCATCGCCAGTATTGAAGAGTTGGCGGTGGAGCACGCCACCACCCCGGATGATGCTGATAGGCTGGTTGAACGCTTAAGCTCAATCTACCCTAGAGAACGCGTCTATCGGTCAACAGTCAGCCCGGTGCTGGGAACGTATGTGGGCCCCAATGTCCTGGCGGTAAGTGTTCTGGAGGCGGAAGGCAAATAGTCCCGCTAGAAAAGGAATTGCTGGTGACGGTTAGGATTGTTACTGATAGCTGCGCCGACCTGCCCCCCGGGATAGATAAGGAGCTGGACATCACCGTGGTGCCCGCCTATGTCCGCTTTGGCGAGAGGGTCTACCGGGACATAGTTGATATAAGCCATGATGAGCTCTACCAGAAACTGGTAGAGAGCCCCATCCAGCCCACCACCTCCCAGCCATCACCAGGAGACTTTGCCGATGCCTACAGAAGGCTAGCCAAGGAGACCGGTGAAATACTATCCATCCAGGTCACCAGTAAGCTAAGCGGCACCTACAACTCGGCCTTACAGGGCAGGGAGCTGGTAGAGAGGAGCTGCCATATTGAAATTGTGGATTCACTCTCGGCGTCTATGGGTTTAGGGCTGATAACTATGGCCGCGGCCAGATTGGCCAAGGCCGGTAAGGACCTATCGGAGATAGTGGAGGAGGTAAAGCAGTCCATTCCCCGGATGCACATGTTTGCTGTCTTTAATACCCTTAAATATATACTTCGTGGGGGACGCCTGGGTAAAGCCAAGGCACTGCTGGGCAGTATACTGAATGTAAAGCCCCTTCTTACCATGCGTAACGGCGTGATTTGGCCGGCAGGCCTGGCCCACACCCGGGCCAAAGGTATTGAGCGTCTAGTTAATGTGGTCAAAAACAGCCGCAATATTCAGGATGTGGCCATTGTCCACAGCACCACACCCGATGAAGCCCAGTCGCTTAAGGAGCGCATCGGCACCATCTTTGATAGGAGCCAGATTTATATCTCCCGGCTGGGGCCAGCCCTAGGCGTTCATGGTGGCCCCGGTGCCCTGCTCCTAGCCCTAAGAGAAAAGGTAACCAGCCTCGGGCAGGAGGCTGAAGAAGGGGAGCAACCGAAGAAACGGATTTCATTGCCATCATGGCACCTACCAAAATTGGGCTTTTCTCGTCTCTAGCCCGGCCAGGGCAAATGGAGGCCAGAGCTTGCCGGTAAATTGCGAGCCACTGCGCAAGATTCTTGAGCTTGAGCACAAAAAGGGTTATACCGATTCAGCGGTATTCGGCGGCCTGGACAGATTCCTGGGTAACTGGGCTAACCAGGCGATAACCTCAATAACCGAGCCCAAGTTGCTGCTGCGTTTTCATAGGCTCCGCCTGGCCGACTCCAACTATGCCTCACTCAGTATGGAACAGCGCCAGGAATGGGTCAGTAAGGTGCTTAGTTTCCTGCCCCAACTCAAGCGCCCAGAAGGCAAAGGTGATAAAGCCAAGGTAGTGCTAAAGGTCAGCCGGCCAGCCTCAAGGGCCAAGAGGCCACCAGCCAAGCAGTCCCTTGACTCGCCCATCACAATTATTAAGGGCATCAGCCAGGGTATAGCCACCAAGCTCAACAAGCTGGGCGTCAGCACCGTTCGTGACCTGCTCTATTTCTTCCCCAACCGTCACCTCGACTACAGCCAAGTGAAGTCTATCTCACAGCTTGCTGAGGGCAACGAGGAGACCATTATTGCCCATGTCTGGCAGGCACGCCAGGTCACCCTGGGCGGCCGGCGCAGTACCGAGGTTATTGTCGGTGATGACACCGGCAATGTCAGGGCGGTCTGGTTCAATAATCCCTACCTGGTAAAGCAGCTAGCCACCAACAAACAGGTCGTCCTAAGCGGCCGGGTAGGCCTGTTTCAGGGACGTCCTGTCTTCCAGTCGCCGGAGTGGGAAATACTGGATGATAAAGAACTGGTTCACACCGGGCGCCTGGTACCCATCTACCCCCTGACCCAGGGACTGCGGCCGCGCCAGCTCAGGAAGCTTATGAAAGGGGTGGTTGACCAGTGGGCCGGGAGCCTGGCCGATTTTCTGCCACCAGAGTTAAGGGAGAGGCTTAAACTTCTGGAGCTACCCCAGGCGCTCAGCCAGGCACACTTTCCTGAAGATGACGACCTGAAGGCACGGGCCCGGCTTCGCCTGGCCTTTGACGAGCTTATTCTCCTCCAGTTGGGCGTCTTAAGCAAGAAGCGAAACTGGCAGCAGAGCCCGCCGGCCCACCCGTTCACCGTTAAAACCACGGTGCTGGAGACCTTCTTAAAGACCCTGCCCTTTGAGCTAACCGCGGCCCAGCACAGGGTGCTCAGTGAGATACTGGCTGACCTGGCCAAACCACAACCGATGTGCCGCCTGCTGCAGGGGGAGGTGGGCAGCGGCAAGACGGTAGTGGCCACCGCCGCCCTGCTGATGGCGGCCGCCGGCGGCCATCAGGGGGCCTTCATGGCGCCTACCGAGATCCTAGCCGAGCAGCACTTCGGCAACATCTGCCACTTCTTATCCCGAAGCGGTCACCGGGAGACAGAAGAAGATTACCTGCACAGCTACTCCGGCCTGCTAGCCCGCCCCCTTACCGTAGCCCTACTAATCGGCGACATCAAAGAGGCCCAAAAGCTAGAGCTCCAGCAGCATATCCAGGCCGGGGAGATAGATATTGTCATCGGCACCCACGCCCTGATTCAAAAGGGGGTGGCCTTTAAGCAACTGGCCCTGGCCGTAGTTGATGAGCAGCACCGCTTTGGCGTCAGCCAGCGCTCGGCACTAAGGCAGAAGGGACACAACCCCCATGTACTGGTGATGACGGCCACGCCCATCCCACGAACCCTGGCCCTGACCCTATACGGCGACCTTGACCTATCGGTTATCGACGAACTGCCCCCGGGGCGACAGCTAATCAAGACCAAGTGGCTGAAACCCCAGCAGAGGCAGAGCGCCTATGCCTTTTTGCGCCGCCAGGTGGCCGCCGGCCGCCAGGCCTTCATCATCTGCCCCTTAGTTGAGGAATCTGAGGTCATCCAGGCCCGGGCGGCTACTGCCGAATATGAGCACCTATCCCATGAGGTCTTCCCCGAACTTAGGTTGGGCCTGCTTCACGGGCGTATGTCGGCTGTGGAAAAGGACGAGGTAATGCGCCGCTTCCGCTCTGGCCGGCTGGACATCCTGGTATCAACACCGGTGGTAGAGGTAGGCATAGATGTGGCCAATGCCGCCGTGATGCTGGTCGAGAGCGCCGACCGCTTTGGCCTATCGCAGCTCCACCAGTTTCGCGGCCGGGTAGGCCGGGGAAGCGAGCAGAGCTACTGTATGTTCCTGGCCGAAAATCCTTCAGAAGTGGGTATGGAGCGGCTGGACATAATAGAGAGGGTCCAGGACGGCTTTGAGCTGGCCGAGGAGGACCTGAGGCTGCGTGGCCCTGGCGAGTTCTTCGGCACCCGCCAGAGCGGACTGCCCGACCTCAAGATGGCCAAACTATCCGATGTCGCCCTGCTGGAACTGGCCCGCAATGAGGCCACCAGGCTCTTTAGCCAAGACCCCGGCCTGAAAAAGCCGGAGCACCAGCCTCTGGCCAAAGAGCTTGGCCGGGTCTGGCCCCAAAGCGCCGAGTGGAGCTAGGGATGGATTCTATAAACTAATAAAATGGAGGTGGAAAATGTTATCCCAAATACCCATCAATCTTGAAAAAGTAGCCAAAAAAGACCTAGACAAGGAAATACTCAGAGTCGCCATAATAGCTGAACTGGATGCCACCAGCTTTTACGAGCAACTGGCGAGTATGACTGAAAGTGAAAATCTGAAAAAAGTCCTGCTTGAAGTGGCAAGAGAAGAGAAGACCCATATAGGAGAGTTTCAGGCTCTTCTGTTGAAAGAGGACAAAGAACAGGAGCAGGAGTTAGCCAAAGGCAAAGCCGAAGTTGATGAGCTAACAGGAAATTAGCACCTTTGATGAGCGCTTGACGCAGCCATAAAGCTATCACACATATAAAGGTGAAGATTGTTCTTCTCAACTGGCACTGTGCTATAATTCAGGCATAAAAGTAGCTCGGAAAAAGCTCAAAAAGCTTATTCTTGAATTAGGAGGCAAAAATGGAGGGTTACCGCTTTGCCATAGTGGTAGAGAAAGATAAGCAGGGTTACTTTGCTTATTGTCCTGAGTTGCAGGGTTGTTATACTCAGGGGGAGACCTTTGAGGAGGTCATTGAGAATATAAAAGACGCTATAAGGCTCCATGTTGAGGATAGGTTAGCCAACAACGAACCAGTTACAACTTCGGATATTATCAGCCTCTCTAGCGTAGAGGTAACCGCGTGAGCCAAAGGTCACCCAGAGTCACCGCCGATGAGATAATTCGGGTGTTAGAAAAGGCAGGCTTTGCCCTAGCACGACAGAGTGGTAGTCACAAGATTTACAAGAACTCAACCGGCAAAAGAGTTACTATACCCTATCACAAGGGCAAGGTATTACACCCTAAGTTACTGGCGAGCATATTAAAGGATGCTGACCTAGACCGGGAAGACCTCAAGAACCTACTAGCGGGATGAGTATAAAAAGGTGAGCGGTATATTAACAGTCAAGCAAAAGCTGGTAGACTTGCTATCACAGGCGGCAACTAAGGCCCAGGAAGCCGGTAAGCTGCCCTCGGTCACCCTGCCTGAGGTAGCTGTAGAGCACCCCCAAAACGCCGACCATGGCGACTATGCCTCAAGCCTGCCCCTAAAATTGGCCCGGGCCACCGGGCTTAACCCGCTAAACATAGCCAATAGCATTGTAGAATTTATTGCCCCCAGCCCCGAGATTGCCACTATCGTGGTGGCGCCACCGGGGTTCATTAATTTCACCTTAAAGAGCGGCTGGCTCACCGGGCAGGTAGAGCAAATCCTGGCCGCTGGCGACTCATACGGCAATATTGACCTGGGCAAGCAAAGCCGGGTGCAGATAGAGTTTGTCAGTGTCAACCCAACCGGGCCCCTCCATGTCGGCCACGGCCGTGGTGCCGTTCTGGGCAACACCCTGGCCAATGTGCTTACCGCCGCCGGCTACAAGGTAGAGAAGGAGTTCTATATTAATGACGCCGGCAGCCAGGTAGACGCCTTCAAGCGCTCTCTCTATACCCGCTACCAGCAGGCCCTAGGTATTGATGCTGAGATGCCGGCTGACGGTTACTTCGGCGGCTATATGGCTCAGCTGGCCAAGGAAATCATCGCTGAGGAGGGGGACAGGTTTCTGTCCCTGCCTGAGCCGGAGGCATCAGGACAGCTGGGCAAGCTCGGCCTGACCAAGATGATAGACCAGATAAGGGGTGACCTTGAACTACTGGGGGTGACCTTTGATGTCTGGTTCACTGAAAGCAGTCTCTATGAGAAGGGGCAATATAGTACCACCATGTCGCTGCTCAAGCAGGGGGGCTATATCGCCGAGAAGGAAAATGCCACCTGGTTTGTCTCCACGGCTCTGGGTGAGGACAAGGACAATGTGGTGGTGCGCAGCGATGGTTCACCCACCTACTTTGCCACCGATATTGCCTATCACTATAACAAGTTCATCGAGCGCCGGTTTGACCGGGTAATCAATATCTGGGGGGCTGACCACCAGGGTCACATCTCCAGAATGAAGGCGGTGGTTAGCGCCCTGGGCATTGACCCCGAGCGGCTCAAGATGATTATCTCCCAGATGGTCAGCCTACGCCGCGGTGGTGACATGGTTCGTGTCTCCAAGCGCAGCGGGGATATCATTACCCTGCGCGAGGTGATTGACGAGGTGGGAATTGATGCCTGCCGCTTCTTCTTCCTGGCCCGCTCGGCTGATAGCCAGATGGACTTTGACCTGGAGCTGGCCAAGAGGGAATCGGCCGAAAACCCGGTCTACTATGTCCAGTATGGCCACGCCCGCATTGCCAGCATCCTTCGCCTGGCCAAAGAAAGGGAGATTGACGCCAGCGATGGGGATATCTCCTTACTTGTTAGTGAGCCTGAGCTGGTTCTAATCCGCAAGATGCTGCTGCTACCGGAGGTAGTTGAGCAAGTTGCCAGCACCCTGGAAGCCCACCACCTGGCCTACTATGCCCAGGAGCTGGCCACGGTATTCCACAGCTTCTACAAGCAGTGCCGGGTGGTTTCCCGGGAGAATGGCCAGTTAACCAAGGCCCGCCTTAAACTGGTCGCCGCCGCCAAGCTCGTCCTATCAGGGACGCTCCACCTTATGGGGATGACGGCCCCGGACACAATGTGATAGAACCCCAAGGATGGCCAGCAGCCTAAATCGTCAGGCAGGTTACTGTTCGAGAGACACCGTTCACGGTATGGATTTTGCTGGTGACCAGGTCACCAATATCACTCAGTGTCTCCCTCTCTATTATGGCAATAATATCATAGGGCCCGGTGACAGTGTTAACCGACTGCACGCCTTCCTGCCGCTTAAGGGCGGCTACAACCTCCTTGGTCTTACCCACCGCCGTCTCAATCATAACAAAAGCCTTTGCCACCATTTAGGCTCACCCCCTTCTAACAGGTTGCTATTTATAATGTCGCTAGCGATGGACTGATTATAGTTTACCACACCTTTAGTGTCAACGCCGGCCGGCACTTGACACTAGGCAGGTAACTCAACCTATAATAGAGCGTTTTTAAAGCCGACAACCAACCTTCTAGGGAAAGGAGAACTACCTTGGAGTATTTCCTGAATGACCTGCAGAAGACGGTCAAGCAGATGGCCCGGACTCTCGCCGAGGAGAAAATAATGCCGGTACGGGCCAAGCTTGATGAGACCGAGGAGTTCCCCTGGGCGATTATGAAGGCCCTGGCTGATACCGACCTGCTCGGCGTCTATATCCCTGAGGAGTACGGCGGACTGGGCGGCGGCTGCTTTGAACTGTGCCTGGTGGTTGAGGAGCTGAGCCGGGCCTGCAGCGGGGTCGCCGTCAGCTATGCCGTTAACTCGCTGGGGGCCTTTACCCTGCTGGGCTACGGCAGTGAGCAGCAAAAACGGAAATACCTGCCCGATATTGCCCGCGGCCAGAAACTGACCGCCTTTGCCTTAACCGAGGAAACGGCGGGTAGTGATGCCGCCGGCATCAAGACAACCGCCCAAAGAAGCGACGGTGGCTATATATTAAACGGCACCAAACGGTTTATTACCAATGGCGGTGAGGCTGATTTATACACCGTTATCGCCCTGACCGACAAGGAAAGGGGTATCCGCGGTGCCAGCTCTATCCTGGTAGAGAAGGGTACCCCCGGCTTTAGCTTCGGCAGAAAAGAGAAAAAGATGGGTATCCGCACCTCGGCAACCAGAGAGTTGATCTTTGAAGACTGCTTCGTGCCCGCGGAAAACCTCATCGGTCGCCAGGGGGCCGGCTTTGCTCAGGCAATGAGGCTCTTTGAGATGTCACGCCCGGGCATAGGCGCCCAGGCACTGGGCCTGGCCCAGGGGGCCCTGGAGGCGGCCGTCGAACACGCCAAGGAACGTATCCAGTTTGGCCACCCTATCATCTCTTTTCAGGCAGTACAGCACATGCTGGCCGACATGGCTACCGATATAGAGGCCGCCCGGGCACTGGTTTACGCCGCAGCCAGGACTATTGATAGCGGGGCCAGGAATATCAATCTGGAATCGGCTATGGCCAAGGTCTTCGCCTCAGATGTGGCCATGAGGGTGACCACTGATGCCGTCCAGGTCTTTGGCGGTGTCGGCTACATGCGTGATTACCCCGTTGAGAAGATGATGAGAGACGCCAAAATCACCCAGATATATGAAGGCACCAACCAGATTCTGAGAAATGTCATCGCCAGCGAACTGCGCAAGAAAAAGGCATTCTAGACAGCCCTTCTTGAAGTAGAGACACACCTTCGTTTATAATAGGCTTTGGCTTTAGTGGGGGTGGCCTGTGCTCCAGGTAAATGTTTCCCAGCTACTTAAGGCGCCAATAGGCATGACCCAAAGCCTTGAGGTTGCCGATACTGTGGCCATCATGGACGGTGAGAGTAAGGTTAAGGGTGAGGTGGCCCTGATGCGCACCGACCGGGGCATCCTGGTTAGGGGTAGGCTAGGCGCCGAGGTTGAAGTCACCTGCTGCCGTTGCTTAAACCTGTTTAGCTGCCCGGTAACCATCAATATTGAAGAGGAATACTTCCCGACCACCGATGTTGTTAGCGGCCTGCCACTAGCCAAACCTGATGTAGCCGACAGCTTCACCATTGATGAGCACCACATTCTTGATCTAACCGAGGCGATACGCCAGTATGCCACACTGGCCATCCCGATGAAGCCACTGTGTCGCCAGGATTGTGCCGGGGTCAAGCCCGGCTCATAAGCTAATGAATCTAGGTTATGAATGGAGTAGATTATGGCCTTACCCAAACGAAAAACAGCCAAGGCACGCCAGGGAAGAAGGCGTAGCCATCTTAAACTAACGCCGGCATCACTGGTGGAGTGCCCCCAGTGCCACAGCCCGAAACGACACCACCATGTTTGTCCTACCTGCGGCAGTTATGCCGGCCGGGAAGTCATTGAGATTCAGAGCCCGAAAAAGAAGCCCGGCTAGGTTTAACAACAGGGTTAGACTTAAACTAGCGGGGAGAATTCTTGGAAAATAGCGACCGGGAATCAATCGTGAATGAGCCGTCCCAGGTGGCCTATGTCTTCCCAGGACAGGGCTCCCAGTGGGTAGGTATGGGCCGTGACCTTTACGATGAGTTTGACTCGGCCAGGCAGGTCTTCAGTCTGGCCGATGAGACGCTGGGTTTCCCCCTCTCAAAACTCTGTTTTAACGGCCCTGAGGCTGAGCTGCGGCGGACCATAAATGCCCAGCCGGCCATTGTAACCACCAGCCTGGCCTGCCTGAGGGCTCTCCAAGAGGTAGGTAATATCCTGCCGGCGCCGGCTTTTGTCGCCGGCCATAGTCTGGGTGAGTATACCGCCCTGGCCGCCGCCGGGGTACTTGACCCGGCCACCACCATCTATCTGGCCCGGGAGCGGGGCCGGCTGATGCATGAGGCCGGGCTAAAAAACCCGGGGGGTATGATGGCCATAATCGGGCTCAGTGAAGCTCAAGTTGCCCAGATATGTACCCAGAGCCAGACCCAGATGGCCAATATTAACTGCCCGGGTCAACTGGTAATCAGCGGGGCAAAAGAGAACCTAGTTAAGGCCACCGCCCTGGCCCAAGAAAGAGGGGCCCATCGCACCATCCCCCTTCAGGTAAGCGGTGCCTTCCACACACCGCTAATGAAGCCGGCGGCCGAGGGCATGTCCCGGATTATGGCCGGCCTTACCTTTCATAACCCGCTTATCCCCATCATCGCCAACACCACCGCCCGGCCGACATCCACCGCTGAGCTCATCAAGGAGGAACTGCTCAGGCAATTGGTTAACGGTGTCCAGTGGCAGCGCTCGGTGGAATACATGATAGAAAATGGGGTAGCCACCTTTGTTGAGATAGGGCCGGGCAGGGTCCTAAGCGGCCTCATTAAACGGATAAACAAAAAGGTTAACACCCTGAATATAGGTGATACACAGGCTATCAAGGATTTGACTGGTTGAGTATTAATTGCCCACGACTGAGGTTGGGCCACTGTTGTTAACGATGCACAACCCTGTAACTATTTCTGTCTGTGGCAAATGAGGAGCGGCTACATGCTTATTGATGCTCACTCACATTTGGACAAATATGAAGAAGAACTGGAATCTGCCCTGAAGCAGATAAACGAGCATAGGATTTTCACCATCAGCACTTCTATGGATCTCCCATCGTACCAGCGCAATCTCAAAATAGCTGACATGTGCGACTTAGTATTACCCACCTTTGGCATCCATCCGTGGAACGCTTCTGAATATGTTGGTCGTCTGGAAGGCCTCCGTTGGGCTATTAACCAAAGCCCGATGATAGGGGAGATTGGGCTAGACCATCACTTTGTTACTGATGTCTCCCAATATCCAGTCCAGACAAAGGTACTTGAGTTTTTCCTCGCCGCGGCCAGTCAACAAGGGAAGATTGTCAATCTGCACACCAAGGGGGCAGAAAAGGAGGTCTTAGACTTGCTCCGCCGCTACAATATTCAGCGAGCCATCATTCATTGGTATTCGGGGCCTCTGGATGTCCTCCAAGCCATGATTGAACAGGGGCTTTACTTCACCGTCGGCGTTGAGGTGTTTTACTCATCACACATTCAAAACATTGCCCAAGCCTTACCGTCCGAGCGCCTTCTAACCGAAACGGATAACCCAGGAGGACAAAAGTGGCTGAAGGGCACCCGAGCAACGCCACTTCTCATAAGAGACGTCGTGCAAAAGTTGGCCGAGCTAAGGAAAACCACTGACCAAGCCATGATTGAAACGGTTGAGTCCAACTTCACGCGGCTAATCCATGATGACCCGTGGCTGTTAGACATTCGTAATAGAGTTTTTGGCTGAATAACTCATTATGAGGAGGAACAATGGACCTTTCAAATAGAGTGGCTCTAGTTACCGGCGCCGGCCAGGGTATTGGCCGGGCCATTGCCCTGAGGTTGGCTGAGGCTGGCGCTACGGTGGTGGTTAATGACCTCGCTGAGACGGCGGAAAGGGTGGCCGAGGAAATACGGGCTCATGGCCGACCCAGTCTGGCGGTTAGGGCCGATGTCGGCTCTTCACCAGATGTCACCCGTCTGGTGGCGACAGCAATAGCCAGCTACGGCAGGGTTGACATCCTGGTAAACAACGCCGGCATTGCCCGTGACCAGCTCCTAATAAGAATGTCCGATGAAGACTGGGACCGGGTACTTAACACTGACCTGAAGAGTGTCTTCCTGTGTACCCGGGCGGTGCTTAAATCAATGCTCAAGCAGCGCTGGGGCAGAATCATCAGTATTGCCAGCATCGTGGGCCTGGTGGGCAACCCGGGACAGGCCAATTATGCCTCAGCCAAGGCCGGTATTATCGGTTTTACCCGGTCTATTGCCAAAGAGGTCGCCTCGCGGGGCATTACCGCCAACGCCATCGCCCCCGGCTTTATTGATACCGAAATGACCCAGCACCTGGCCGAGGGCCAGAGACAGGAGCTAAAAAAGCGCATCCCGCTGGGCTACCTGGGTTCCCCCGGTGATGTCGCTGAGGCGGTCGCCTTCCTGGCTTCTGAAGAAGCCCGGTATATCACCGGCCAGGTTTTAAGTGTTGACGGCGGCATGGTCATGGCTTGACGATGAACAAGATTGATTCTTACCACTTTGGCACAGTAGTAGTTAACGGCCAGAATTACACCTCAGATGTAATTATCTTCCGGGACAAAGTCAACGATAACTGGTGGCGAAAGGCGGGGCATGAGCTTCACCTTGAGGATTTAACCGAGGTTATAGCCGAAAAGCCTGAGGTGCTGGTCGTCGGCACCGGGGCCTTCGGCTTGGTAAAGGTATTGCCTGAGGTAAAGCCGAGTCTTGAAGCTCAGGGCATTCAGCTTATCGCTGAGCCTACTGATGAGGCGTGCAACATATATAACCAGCTGTGTCATTCCCAGAGGGTAGTGGCTGCTCTCCATCTTACCTGCTAAAGTAAACGATAAATAGGCATTCGTGAGATTGACCCAAATCATCTCATCTGCTAAACTCGGGCTAAAATATCCACTTAAAATGGCGTAATATGACAGGGTCGCGGCGAAGAGCCAGGGCACTGGCCCTTCAGGCACTATACGAGATTGATTCCGTGGGGCATAAGGCGGAGGAGATTCTAGACCGCCTGCTGGCTGAGCAGCCACTATCGGAGGAAAATAATAGCTTTGTCCGTGAGCTGGTTAGCGGTGTTATCCAGAACAGGGAGAATATTGACCAGAGTATAATAAAGTTTGCCCCGGCCTGGCCATTAGAACAGATACCGCTGATAGACAGGAACATCCTGAGACTTGCAATCTTTGAGATTTTACTTGATAATAGGGTGCCCATTAAGGTGGCCATAAACGAGGCCGTTGAGCTGGCCAAGAACTTTGGTGGCGACAGTTCGGCCAGGTTTGTTAACGGGGTTCTAGGCTCGGTTAGCGCCCTGGCCAGTAGATAGAAAGGGAGGTAAACGTGGCAACCATCTTTGAGCGAATAAAGAAGATAGTTGTTGAGCAGTTAGGGGTGGAGGAGAAGGATGTGGTGCCCCAGGCTAGCTTTGTCGATGATTTAGGGGCTGATTCCCTGGATTTGGTAGAGCTTGTCATGGCCCTGGAAGAGGAATTCAGTCCCCCGGGTCAGAAGTTTAACATACCGGATGAGGATGCCGAGAAGTTAATAACAGTCCAGGATGCCATTGACTACATCAAGGACAAGGGCGTCAAGGACTAGGTAATTAGAGAAAACACATTTATAAAGCAATTTTTGGCTGGTCAGGTAGCCAAACCAATTTTCAAACCTCTTTAGGGTCTTATTATTTTTGACCTCTTTGAGGTTTTAGTTTTGTCCCCTGTTCTGGTTTTTACAAGGAACCCTATTCCCTTTATTTTTTTATCAACCTCACCCCCTTTGTCCCCCTCTCCTTCAAAGGAGAGGGGGAAGATTTTAAAAAGAGGGGCTCCGCCCCTCTTAAACTGCCCACATACTCTAGGATAATTGAAACTCTGTTGTCCTAAATTTGAAG
>JAUXAE010000089.1 GCA_030620035.1 Dehalococcoidales bacterium | reverse complement strand
GCCGATTTCTGATGAGGACAGAGAAATCTTGCTGACCAAGGCCCTTGATGATTGGTTAGCTTCTCTGTGGGATGACCCGGAAAACGAGGTCATAAACTACCTGGATGATGAGATGAGGGCCTTTGCCATTGCCAAAGCTAGCTAGAGGGGTGTTAGCATGAAGAAACAGAGTATTGGGGTGGGCCTGATGGGGCTGGGGGTGGTTGGTGGTCAGGTGGCCCGGGTTCTAAGCGATAAGGCGGAGATGCTGGCCGAGCAGGTCGGTTGCCCCCTGGTGCTGCGCAAAATAAAGGTTCTGGAGCCGGATTTGGCCCGGCCCCAGGCCAAGCGGATGTCGGCCCGGCTTTTGACCACCGATGAAGAGGAGTTTTTCGCCACACCCGGGATGGACATAGTTGTTGAGGCCATCGGCGGTGAGCACCCCGCCCTGGAGTATCTAAAGAGGGCGCTCTCTAACGGCCAGCAGGTGGTTACGGCCAACAAGGAGGTTATCGCCAAGCATGCCGCCGAGCTACTAGCCCTGGCCCAGAAGAAAAATGTCGGCCTGCGCTGTGAGGCCAGTGTTGGCGGTGGCATCCCTCTGGTTTCGCCCTTTCAGTATGACCTGGCGGCCAATGAGATAAGGGGTATCTACGCCATTATCAACGGGACGACCAACTATATTCTCAGCCGGATGGCCCGGGATGGCCTGGACTTCTCTTCGGCTTTAAGACAGGCCCAGGAGCTGGGCTATGCTGAAGCCGACCCCAGTAATGATATTGAGGGGATAGACGCCGTCTATAAACTGGCCATCCTGGCCTCTTTGGCCTTCCAGAGCCAGGTTCGGCCTGAGGATATCTACTGTGAGGGAATTTCGCGGCTTGATAGCCGTGATTTCCGCTATGCCAAAGAGCTGGGTTTTGCCATCAAGCTGCTGGCCATAGCCAAACAGAGCAACGGCTCAATTGAGGTGCGGGTGCACCCTGTTTTTATCCCCGAGGACTCCTTTCTGGCCAAGGTGGATGGTGTCTATAATGCCGTCCTGGCTGAAGGCGACCTTGCGGGCAAGGTGATTTTCCTGGGTGAGGGGGCCGGTGCCCTGCCCACCAGCAGTGCCGTGGTGGCTGATATTGTGCAGGCGGCCCGGGATATCAGCCTTGGTGTGGGCAATCGGCTCCGCTGGCGGCTGGACTCGGGCAAGGTCATCAAGCCAGTGTCTCAGATTGAGACCCGCTACTACTTAAGAATGAATATTGCCGACCGTGCCGGCGTCTTGGCCCAGGTTGCCCGGGTTCTGGGTGACCATAGCATCAGCATTTCTTCGGCTATCCAGAAGGAGGCCGACAAGCTCACTCAGACGGCCGAGATTGTTATCATGACCCATCCGGCCAGAGAAAAGGCGATGCGTCAGGCCCTTGATGAGCTTGGGGGCCTTGAGGTGGTTAAAGAGATAAACAACTTTGTCCGGGTCGAGGTTTAGGTTAGAGGTGCCATGAAGACCGGCGTTCTGGTTAGATATAGAGACCTTCTTCCGGTTACGCCTAATACACCGCTGATTTCCCTGGGTGAGGGGGATACCCCTCTGGTCAGGTGCCGTCGCCTTGAGCAGGAGATTGGCTGTGGCCAGCTGTACTTTAAACTGGAGGGCTGCCAGCCCACCGGTTCGTTTAAGGACCGGGGCATGGTGGTGGCCGTAGCCAAGGCGGTCGAGGCTGGCCATAATGCCGTTGTCTGCGCCTCAACCGGTAACACCAGCGCTTCAGCCAGTGCCTATGCCGCCTACACCGGACTTGAGTCTATTATTATTATCCCCAAGGGCAAGATTGCCCCGGGCAAGCTGGCCCAGGCTATCGTCTACGGGGCTAGGATAATCTCTATTGAGGGCAATTTTGACCAGGCCCTTGAGATAGTACGCCAGCTCTCCCAGAAATATCCGGTGGCCCTGGTGAACTCAGTTAATCCCCATCGCATTGAGGGTCAGAAAACGGCTGCCTTTGAGATTGTTGATGAGCTGGCTGAGGCACCGGACTACCTGTTTATCCCGGTGGGCAATGCCGGCAATATTACCGCCTACTGGAAGGGCTTTGTTGAGTACTTTCGGGCGGGCCGGGCCGGACTTAAACCCAGGATGATGGGCTTCCAGGCCGAGGGGGCGGCCCCCATTGTCCGGGGGCATGTCGTTAAAAGGCCAGAGACCATCGCCTCGGCGATACGCATCGGCAACCCGGCTAGCTGGCAGAAAGCGGTGGCCGCCCGTAATGAGTCGGGCGGTGTTATTGGTATGGTCAGCGATGATGAAATTATGGCCGCTTACCGTATGATGGCTACCCGGGCCGGTATCTTTGGCGAGCCGGCCTCAGCGGCTTCTCTGGCCGGACTACTTAAATCTTGCCGTCAGGGGTGGGACTTTGCTGATAAGAAGGTGGTTTGCATCGTAACCGGCAGCGGGCTTAAGGATACTGATATTGCCATCAAGGGTGCCCGGCCATTCCTTGAGGCCGGGGCCGATTTGGCCTCGGTGGAGCAGGCCTTGGGCTGGGCTAAAAGCCTTTAATTTAATTAATATCAAGGAGGTAAAAGTGGACAAAACAATTAGTGAGGGCATCGGTGCCTTCTACCATCACTACCCCAGGATAGCCGCTGTAATTACCGCCCGTGGTGCCGGCAGGGACAATGCCATGGCCGCCGCCTGGCATACGCCCATCTCCTTTAGCCCACCCCTTTACGGGGTAGTCATCTCGGCCAAGCGCTTTACCTATAGGCTTATTGCTGACAGCAAGGAGTTCGGTGTCAACTTTCTGCCCGCTTCTGAGGCTGAGCTGGTGGCCGCTACCGGTGGCAGTAAGGGTGCTGAGGTGGATAAGTTCCTGGCCTTCAATATTGCTAAGGATGAGCCCCTAAAGACGGCGGTGCCCATCCTGCATAATGCCTATGCCGCCTATGAGTGTAGATTGGTTGAAGATAAAGTTTACGGTGACCACCGGCTGCTGGTAGGTGAGATTGTGGCCGTACACTGGCTTAAGGCAGCCTTTATCGAGGATGAAACGCTCAATTTAGGCAAGGTTAGCCCTGTCCTCTATCTGGGGAGTGACCATTACCTGGGCATAACGGAGTGTAACGTAAGAACCCTGGACCGTGAGTTCTGTGCCAGTTCTTTGAGGGTTTAGGCGTCTGCACTTTTATTGAAGCCAGTAGATAAAATCATCGGGGAAACAGGCTATAAGGAGGGCCGGAGTGTTTGATGAAGCGGCTATCAAAGGGGCAGTGGAGTCTATTATCAGGGCCATTGGTGAAGACCCTAAGCGTGAGGGCCTGGCCGATACCCCCAGGCGTGTCGCCGAGATGTATCGTGAGCTTTTCTCAGGCATTTCAGAGGACGCCACCAGGGAGCTTAAGGTGGGCTATGAGCTGGGCCACCGGGAGATGGTTATCCTGAAAGACATTCCCTGTTATTCTATGTGTGAGCATCACCTTTTGCCCTTCTACGGCGTCGTTCATATCGGCTACATTCCCAATGAGGACGGGCGTGTCGTCGGCATCAGCAAACTAGCCCGGGTGGTTGAGATTATCGCCAAGCGTCCCCAGGTACAGGAGAGGATGGCCACCGAGATTGCTGACGCCATTGTCAGCGGTCTTAAGCCCGCCGGGGTGGCCGTGGTTATTCAGGCCGAGCACCTGTGTATGGTGATGCGCGGCATCAAGAAACCAGGGGCCAGTGTCATCACCTCGGCCCTAAGGGGCAACTTCCGCCGCAAGGCGGCCAGCCGGGCTGAGTTTATGTCGCTGATACAGGGGAAGTAGGCTAAACTATTCATATATCGGCGAATTCATCCCAGATTATATCGTTCAGGTCAAAAACCGGGCCGTCCCGGCATACCTGCTTTAGGCCGTTTTCTGTCTTAACAGTACAGCCGTAGCAGACACCGAGGCCGCAGGCCATCCTCACTTCCAGTGAGACCTGGACATGCTTTGTTTTCAGCAGTTCCTCATTGTGTAAGGCCCGGTACATTGGTGTCGGGCCGCAGGCAAAGACCTGGTCGGCCCGACCTGAAAAGTCGGGCAGGCACTCGGTTATCATGCCCTGCCTGCCGGCGCTACCGTCCTCGGTGGCGGTAACACAGCTTATTTCATCAGACAGCAGCCGGCTGGGGCAGAGCTGGGCCTTAGTGGCCGCCCCCAGCAACAGCCTTACTGAGCGCCCCTGCCTTCTGGCCTGCCGGGCCAGGAAGCATAAGGGGGCGATGCCCATGCCACCGGCGATAAACAGCAGGTTCTGTGAGTCGGGGTGAATAGAGAAGCCGTTGCCCAGCGGGCCGAGCAGGTCTATATTATCGCCAGCCTTACGTTGAGACAGCCAGCCGGTACCTTTGCCCACGACTGACTATAACAAAGCAATTCTGTTCTTTGGCTCATCACGCTGCTGGAGGCTAAAGGGCCGGCGCAGGAGAGTCTCTTGGCCGCAGGCCACCATCACACACTGGCCCGGCCGGGCCAGTAAGGCAATCTGGGCAGACTCTAGCCAGGTAAGGTAGACCCCGGGCATAACCTCACGGTTGGAGATGACCGGGGCGATGACCTGTTTCGGTTGGTGATATTTATTTATAGGACTCATCCTTCTCGGTATTTGGGC
>JAUXAE010000090.1 GCA_030620035.1 Dehalococcoidales bacterium | reverse complement strand
ATTGAACATGGCCCTCCCCAGCCTTGAGGTTAACATCATTATAGCATAGCACCATTATCTGGGGTATCCTTTTAAGCTGGATTTACCTAAAAAATAGGATAGAGATTTTTTCTCCAAAATGGTAACCTCACCCCCTTCAGTCTACCCCAATAATATATCCCCAAGTAGCTAAAGGGATTTAAGAGGCAAGCCCAGATAACGACCCAGCGAAAGCAGGAGACTGGGGGGCAGCCCCCAATATAACTTTAGGGTGGGTGGGAGAGGTTCACAAGCTGTCCCTTTTAGCCCCAACAGTGTAAAATCTCATTGGGGATAAAATTGAAAATTCTCAGAATTGCCGCCAAATGGCTGTTTATTCTCTGCCTGCCCGTCTTGCTGCTTTCGGCCAGCATCGCTGGAGCGGTAAACTGCCTGTGGCTCTATAAATACGGCTTTGACAAATACGATGTCGGCCAGACCACCGGCCTGGCTGATGCCGAGCTGGAGAAGGCGGCCCGCGGCCTAATCAGCTACTTTAACTCTGATGAAGAGCCTATTTCGGTGACTGTGGTCAAGGATGGTGAGCCCTTTAAGCTGTTCAACCAGCGGGAGATTGCCCACCTTGCCGATGTCAAGGGGCTCATCCGGCTGGACTACTGGTTGCTGCTGGGGGCCTCGGTCTATGTCCTGGGCTACTCTGGCCTTAGCCTCTTCTTTAGAAAACCGGGTTACCGGCACCGTCTGGCCACAGGGGTGGTCGCCGGCAGTGGCCTCACCCTGGCCCTGATGCTGGCTTTGGGACTGGCGGTACTGCTGGATTTCGACCGTTTCTTCTGGCAATTCCACATCATCAGCTTCTCAAACGATTTCTGGCAGCTTGACCCGACCCAGGACTACCTGATTATGCTCTTCCCGCAGGGCTTCTGGTACCAGGCCACAATATTCTGTGCTCTGGCCACCTCCGCCGGGGCAATACTGCTGGGTGGTACCGCCTGGTATTACCGAAAAAGGCACAAGAATACCAAGGAATATAATAACTAGCGATGACTGACAAGAAGGGTCAGAGGGCAAAAATAGCCATAATTAGCCGATGCCCCGTCTGCCAGGGGACGGGTAGGGTGGCCCGGGAAGTCCCCTTTCTGGCCAACCCCAAGGCACCGGCAACGCGCCCCAAAGACATGGGCCTCAAGACCTGCCCCAGATGTAAGGGCAGCGGTGTCATTGGTATCAAGTAGGTAAATCTAGACCTACTTAAAAATGGTTAAGGTAGCTAGATAAGGTCCTTCATGGAATCAACTACCATGTCGGTGGCCTGGTTAAAATCACAAATGGCATGAACCTCAAGCTCACTGAGCGGCCGCAGCGGGAAGTCCACCAGCAGCTTCATCAAGTCCTCATGTGAGTCGGCGTTGAAGATAAAAAAGCCACCGCCCGATGGGAAGCTGTAGGCACACTCCAAGGTGCCGTCGGCCAGCTTGGCGCTGACCCATTCCTTAGTCCTCTCGAGAAAGTCGGCCTGGGCCTTGTGCTCCGTGGCCATAGTTACCTGACTACCGATAACAAGATACTTCATACTGCCACCTCCTTGTGGGCTATTACTGATTGCTGCCTATTATAGCACCTGGCCGGGTGGTTGTGAAGGCAGCCACAAAAACCGGGAGGTAGAAATTATCATAACTTTGGCAGCCGCTTCAGCGTCTCTTCAGGGCCGAAGTCGGAGATGATGGCTATAGTAATCTGCCGGGCCAGTTTAACCATACGGTTAAAAAGCCAGGGCGGCGCCTTACCATAGTGAAGGGGAAGATGGGTAATCCCGGTTCGGGTGGCAACAGTCATGGCCACTCCAACTATAGGCTGCAGCCGCTGCAGGTTGAGGTGGAACAACTGGCGCAAGAGCTACCGGTGCCGGCAACACTGGCTACGGCACCGCTGGCATCCTTGGTACGGCAGGCAAAGCTAGACAGCACCCTTTCCGCCGGGCCCTGGCAACCGGGGCACTCGGCCCCCTGCTCGGCCTGGCTTATGGGGCGCAGTAGCTCAAACCTTGTTTCACATTTAGGGCAAAAATACTCATAAATGGGCATCTTTTAGCTCGCTATTTGTTATTTTAGCCCTTTCAGAGTAGAAAGTCAACCAGGATTGGTGCTAAATTAATGTTAATAAAAAAGGTTTACCGAGATGCCCCGAAAAAACCTGAAAAGACTTGCTGGCCTTCTAGTGGCCATCACCCTGGTTACCACCCTGGGCTGCCAGCCTGGGGAGGAGGTTGACCAGCTGCCAGATATATCCCTGACCGCCGTAGAACTAATCAGGGATGTTGAATACGGCCGGGTAGGTGACCGCCCCCTTCTGCTGGATATATACCGCCCGATAACACCGATAGTCTCGCCAATGCCGGCCGTCATCTGGATACACGGCGGCGGCTGGCGGGCGGGCGGTAAGTTCCCCAGCCGGGTTGAGTCCCTGGCCAGACACGGCTTCTTTGGTATAAGCATTGAATACCGGTTAAGTGGTGAGGCCCAGTTTCCGGCGGCGGTTGAAGACTGCAAGTGTGCCGTCCGCTGGCTCAGGGCCAATGCCCAAAAATACAATGTTGACCCTGACCGAATCGGTGTCTGGGGCAGCTCGGCCGGCGGCCATCTCAGCATGATGGTCACCTGTGCTGATGGGCTGGAGGGAGACGGTGGCTGGCCGGAGTACTCCAGCCGGGTAAGAGCCGCCTGCGCCTACTTCGGGCCCAGCGACTTTATAAGCTGGTATGAGCTTTATGAATTCGGACTTAGCCGTGATACGGCACCGATTCAGTTTCTTGGCGGCACCATGGAGGAAAAGCCAGAGGCCTACTGGCTGGCCAGCCCGGTAAACCATGTCTCCGCCGACGACCCGCCCCTGCTCCTGGTTCACGGTGACCTTGACCCGGTGGTGCCCTTTGAGCAATCCGAGATAATGTGCCAGGCCTACCTTGAAGCCGGTCTTGAAGTAACACTGGTAATGGTTAGTGGGGCCGGTCACGGCTTCAAGCCGCTCACCGAAAGCCCAATTTCCCCGTCACCCGAAGAAATTGAGCAGCTTGTCCTTGACTTTTTCCTAGAGCACCTGGTCTACGCCGGCCACTAAGCAGGTAACTGCCCGGGACGGCCCGAGAAGAGCCTACTGAACCTCAATCTTGGTCTTGGCTTTCCCCTTGGGCTTGGCCCGCTCCTCCGTTTTCTCAATGGCCTTATCAAGCATACCGCGCAGGGCCAGCAACATCTCCTTTTTGGCCGTTAAGAGGTGCTGCTTGGTAGGTCCCGGGAACTTATGAAAGTCTGGTGGTTTAAAACGCAGCACCACTTCCTCTCCGGGGTGATACTCAACCTTAAAAATAGTGTCACTCATCGTGTCACCTCCCTGGTCTACTTGGCCACCTGAATTAATTATTTACTGCCCCTGCTTATCTCGCTGGAACCTAACCTTCAGCTTACCCCCATCCATCTTGGCCTCAGCTACCGCCAGACCACGCAGCAGATGGGGCAGAATGACATTGCGCCGGTAATTGGCCACCTGGATATCAAGCTCATCTCTACTATGTAACAAAGAAATGCTCTCCTTACTGGTGAAGGGCAGAACCAGAGTCAGGACATAGTATCCGTCCTCTTTCCGGATATCCTGAACTCGCCCTTGGAAGAAGACCTTGGTCGGGTCCTCCTCCCCGTAAAGTGCCTCGGCCATGACCTTTAACATGGGTATGCCCACTACTTCCTGCTCCATGAGGGGGATGTCTGAAATGGGCAGCGGTGAAAAGCCCTCCTCAATCAGCCGGTGATACTTCTTCTGGCTCTGCTTCCAGGCCTGGAAATAGTCATCGGAAACCCTGTCCGGAATTAGGCGATTGCAGATAATGAGGTCGGTGAAGTATCCGTAGAGATTCAGATAGGTTAGGGTGCGCTGGGCCTCTTTAATCACCATCTTCTCCGGATTGACCACCAGACGCACCGAGGCCTTTTCAGCATCAGTGAGCAGGTTACGAATCTTTTCAAAATCAGCGAAGAGCTCCTCAACTGCGTTAAGGACCTTTTTATCAGGGACAGGTATATCAGTCAGGGCTCTGGCTATAGGACGGATGGCGGTGATTACCCTACGCTGAATAGGAAACAGCCGGGTCATCCACCAGTGCATCATGTCGGGGAAACTGAGCAGGCGCAAGGTCTCACCGGTGGGGGCACAATCTACAATAGTGACATCGTACTTTCCCTCATCATGGTAACGGGCAATATACAGTAGATTGGCTAACTCCTCCATCCCGGGCAGGGCGGCCACTTCATCGGCCATTATCTCGTCCATTCCCCGCCAGGCCAAGAGTGCGGTGACATGCTTCTGGATGACCCCCCAATGAGCCTCCATGCTCTGGTATATCTCGGTCTCCTGCCCCCAGAGGTTGGCCGTGATTGGCCGTGGTTCGTTGCCCAAGGGAACATCAAAGGAGTCGGAAAGGCTGTGAGCGGCATCAGTGCTAAGAACAATGGTCCGGTAGCCCAGCTCTGCCGAGCGCAGGGCCGTGGCCGCGGCGATGCTGGTCTTGCCGACACCACCCTTACCAGTAAATAAAATAACCCTCATCACATCTCCCCAATATCAG
>JAUXAE010000063.1 GCA_030620035.1 Dehalococcoidales bacterium | reverse complement strand
GGCCATCGTGCGCCTCCAGATTGGCCTGCCCGCCGAACTGGAAGGCCAGCTCAGAGATAGCGACATCAGGAGTGCCCTAAAAGAGGCCCACTACTTTACCATCGCCAAGGACATCAGGCGCGAGATACGCCTGAGGCTGGCTAACTTTAGCGCCGAGGAGATTACCCCCCTTGAAGCCCTGAAGGCCTACCTGGAAGACAAGAAGTACTCTCAGAAACAGACCAGGAAATTATTAGAGCATGGAGAGAAGCTGATACGGGAGCTGTCAACGGAACAAACATAGAGTAACTAAGGGAGGTAGTTTTATGTCGCCCAGGAAATCCAAAAAAGAGCCCCAAATCGTGGAGATGCCGGCCCAGAAGATGGCCGTTGTCCGGGGTAAGGGCGCCCCGGATATAGTCTTCCCGGAACTCATGCCCGCCCTCTACGGCTCCGTCTATACACTGAAGTTTGACCTCAAGAAGAAGGGGCTGCCCACCTTCAAGGTCAGTGGACTGCGCGCCCGCTATCCCGATGCCCACCTGGTGCCCAAGGAGAAATGGACTCATATTATCGCCCTGCCCATCCCCGAGGAGACTACTTCCCTGCCCCAGAAGGTGCCTGATGTTGAGGTCAAGATTGAGACCTGGCACTATGGTACCGTGGCCCAGATTCTGCATATAGGGACTTATGACCAGGAGACGCCCACCGTTAGCCGCCTGCAGCAGTTCATTGAAGACAGTGGCTATGAGATAGCCGGCGACCACGAAGAGGAATACCTCACCACGCCTGATGCCAAGGTAGTCAAGACCATCATCAGGTATGTGGTGAGGAAGGCGGCTTGATGCTGGCGTCATAGCGTCTCCGCTGCCACTCCCTTAAGCACTTAAGCCCTTCTTCGTCACTTAAGACATGCCAATAGCGGTAGTAATCGGAGACATAGAACCGGGGCACAAATGCAGTCGTAACCGTTACCACCCTGTCGGCCACCCTGGCCACCTGCTTAACGGCTGTTGCCGAGGCGGCCGGCACCGCGGCCACTATCTCTTTAGGTCGGCGGCGGCGGACCGACTCCACAGCAGCCATCATGGTGTAGCCTGAGGCCAGGCCGTCATCTACAATGATGGCAATCTTGCCGCTTGCCACCGAGAGGGGTCGGCCTCCCCGGTAGAGCAGGCTTCGCTGCTGTATCTCGCTCCTCACCTTGCTCACCTGATAGCTTATCTGCTGTTGTGTCAGGCTATTCTTCTTAAGCGCTTCCTGGTCAAACATCACCGTGCCGTCATCGGCCACGGCACCAAAGCCGCCCTCCGGCCTCAAGGGCAAGGGAATCTTGCGGGATATGACCAGGTCAAGCTGGGCACCCAGGGCCAGGGCTACCTGCAGGGCCACGGGCACACCACCATTAGGTATGGCCAGCACGATAACCGGCTGGCCCCTGAATTCACCAAGCTTCTCAGCCAGCTGGCGGCCGGCATCAAAGCGGTTGTCAAAGATGGGGTGTTGTCTGGGGAAGTGCATATTGCTCTCCTCCACTTTTAATCTATTAGCCTAAAGGCATTGACATCCACCAGCCCCAGATCGGTCAGCCTCAGCTCCGGAATTACCGGCAGTGCCAGAAAGGAAAGGGTGGCAAAGGGCGAAGGTAGCCTTGTGCCCAGTTCCTTGGCCAGCTGCTCCAGTCTCTCCAGCTTGGCCACCACCACCTCCAGCGGTTTATCCGACATAAGCCCGGCAATGGGCAGGGCCAGGCTACCCAATAGCCGGCCCTCGGCGACCACGGCCAGACCGCCTCTGAGCCTCTCGACCTCTTTGATGGCGGCCAAGATATCCTCATCACTGGTGCCCACGGCAATGATATTATGGGAGTCATGGGCGATAGACGAGGCTAAGGCCCCCTTCTTTAAACCAAACCCCTTGACCAGCCCCCGGCCAATATTGCCGCTGGCCTTGTGCCTTTCCACCACCACCAGCTTCAGAATATCCCGACTGGTATCGGCCACAACGGCTCCCCCAGAAATTTTTACCCTCTCCAGCCTCTTGCGGGTGACAATCTGGCCGGGAACAACCTCAATAATTGGCCTGGTCTCAGCCCCAGCCGGCAGCCTCAGGGCATCTAGGCTAAAGGGCTTTATATTAACCGTGCTATCCGGCCGTTGGCCGATGGCACTATAGGCTGGGAACAAAGGCTGCCCCCGCCGGGCCACCAGGCGTCCCCGATGGAAGACCATGTCTATCTCCAAAGTGGAGAGTCTATCAATAACGATTAGATTGGCCAGATAACCGGGGGCAATGGCCCCCAGCCTGTCCCGCCTAAAGTACTCGGCGGTATTGATAGTCGCCAGTTGCAGGGCCCGCACCGGGTCAAGGCCCAAGCCAATCGCCTTTCTGACCACGGCATCAATATCGCCGTCCCTTAAAAGGTCGGCGCAGCTGCGGTCGTCAACGACAAAGAAGCACCTCTTATAGGTCTTATCGGTGACCAGGGGCAGCAGCTCTTCCAGGTTCTTCTCTGATGAACCTTCCCTGATCATGAGATACATTCCCTGCCTCAGCTTATCCTGGGCCTCCTCCAGGGTAACCGATTCATGGTCGGAATGGATGCCGGCGGCAATGTAGGCGGCCAGGTTTCGGCCGGTTAGGCCGGGGGCATGCCCGTCAACAACCCTGCCCCGGGCCAGATTAATCTTCTCTAATACATCTTTGTCACCGCCAATGACGCCCGGGAAATTCATTACCTCCCCCAGCCCGATGACATGACGCCACCTGAGAAGCCGACGAATATCATCAGGTCCAAGGCTGGCACCGGCTGTCTCCAGGTTAGTCGCCGGCACACAGGACGGGGCCAGCAGGAAGACCTCCAGGGGCAGGCGGCGGGCCGAATCCAAGACATACCTGATGCCGGCCAGTCCGCAGACATTGGCCAGCTCGTGCAGGTCGCTAACAATGGCCAGGGTGCCCCGGGGTACCACCGCCCGGGCATACTCACCAATGTCAAGCATTGAGCTCTCAATGTGGGTATGCCCGTTGATAAGGCCCGGGGCCAGGTACTTTCCGGCTAAATCCAGTACCTCTTTAGCCTGATGGTAGTCACCTACCCCGGCAATACTATGGCCGTAGATGGCCACATTGCCCGGCTCTATCTGGCCGTTAAAAACATTGACCACCCGGGCATTAGCCAGTATCAGGTCAGCCGGCCGCTCCCCCCTGGCCACCGCAATCAGGTTAGCCAGCCTGGACGGCACTAGTTATCCTCCAAAAAGCATATATCGGGAAGGTTGCGAAACTTTTCACCGCAGTCCAGACCGTAGCCGACCACAAACTTATCGGGCACGCTAAAGCCCAGATAGTCAATGGTCACCGGTACCCGCCGCGGCCACGGCTTATCAAGAAGGGCACAAAGCCTTAATGAGGCCGGCTTCTGCCTGCTTAAGTAATCCAGGAGAAAGGCGGTGGTTAAACCGGTATCAACAATATCCTCAATAACCAGTACATCCCTGCCCTTGATGGGGCAAGAGGCAGGCTGGGTCACTTGAATCTTGCCCGAGCTTTCTCGGCCCCGGGCGTAACTGGATAGACCGATAAAATCTACTTCCAAGGGCAGGTCAAGAAGCCGAATCAGGTCGGCTAAAAAAACAAAGGCGCCCTTAAGCACGCCTATCAACAGGATGTCTTGGCCCTGATAATCCTTCTTGATTTCGGCGGCCAGCCGCCTGACGGTGACGGCTATTCTTTGACGGTCAAAAAGAACCCGGGGCTTAGTTTCAGAAGCCATAGCTATCTGAAATTATAGTCTCTACTCTAAGTTCTGTCCACTGGATGGCCAGGTGGTTTCCTTTGGCAGAGAT
Organism: Dehalococcoidales bacterium; assembly: GCA_030620035.1. Classification (GTDB taxonomy): domain Bacteria; phylum Chloroflexota; class Dehalococcoidia; order Dehalococcoidales; family JAUXAE01; genus JAUXAE01. The sequence continues at coordinate 2,733 of JAUXAE010000063.1, read as the reverse complement.
ACGTGCTATAATTATGACATTTAGCAGTGTGTGACTACCCGTAAGTGAGCCGTCAAAGCAATGAAATGCCCAAGCTGCGCTAACGAGATAGATGAATCCCTGTTTCCCGCCGGATTAGTCTTCTGTCCCTACTGCGGCACCAAGTTGCCGGCAGGCGGTCAAGACCAGGATAGGATTTCCTACTGCCCCTACTGCGGACAGAAACTAGACAGCCCGGCCAATTTCTGCCCCCATTGCGGCCAACAGCTGGTGGCCGCGGGACCGGCGCCACCGGCCAAGCACGAAGGCAAGGAGTTTATCGGGCGCACCGCTGGTGCCCTAAAAAGGACATTTGGTCACGAGAGAAAAGTAAGGAAACTATACAGGCAGTGGGCGGAGTATGCTGACCTGCCCCCCGAGGAAATCCCCAAAATAGAACAGACAGCTATAGGTACACCGTCAGTTGAGGAAGGGACTAAACAAGACTTTCGTCTCCTTTATCTAGTACTCGGGGCGGCTGTTCTATTTTTCATTGTGGGGGTAGTCCTTCTCATTGCGCAATGCTGACCCTTGTTATTGGATGCCCGACTATGCCTGGGTAATCCAACCTTAGCTTGCCCGAAATTAACCCGTTTTAAGAGCCTTTTATGGTTATTGAAGTGGAGCACCTGGTCAAACACTACGGCCCTATTAAGGCAGTGGACGATATAAGCTTCCATGTCAGGCAGGGCGAGGTCTTTGGCATGCTGGGGCCCAATGGCGCCGGCAAGACCACCACCGTTGAGATAATAGAAGGACTGCGCACGGCAGACTCAGGCCGGGTGACCGTCCTGGGAATGGATGTGGCCAAGGTGCCCGCCGCCATAAAGCAGAAAATCGGCGTCCAGCTTCAATCACCGTCCCTTATGCCGTCGCTGACAGTGGATGAGCTGCTAGATGTATTTGCCGGCTTCTATAAGCACTCACTACCTATAAGCGAGGTGGTGGAACTACTGTCTCTCAGCGAAAGCCGCAAGGTGCTGGTTAAGAACCTCTCCGGCGGCCAGCTACAGCGCCTTTCGGTAGCTATGGCCCTGATAAATGACCCGGAGATAGCCTTTCTTGACGAACCGACAACGGGCCTGGACCCCCAGGTGCGCCGCGAAATGTGGTCGGTGATAGAGCGTATGCGCCGCCAGGGCAAGACCGTATTTCTGACCACCCACTATATGGAGGAGGCCGAGCGGCTGTGCGACCGGGTGGCCATAATTGACCACGGCAAGATTATTGCCATGGATACCCCTCAGAAACTGATAAAAAAATACTTCAGGGAAAAGGCCATCCAGTTTGAACTTGAGCCGCCACCGTCCGAGGCGGTGCTGCGGACTTTCCCGGGAGTCACCAACGTGGCTATTGATGAAAATGATGTTGTTATCTATTCTGATGATATAACGACCACAATGTCGGCCACCCTCAAATTCGCTGAAAAGAAAGGCCTGACCGGAGAGATGAAAGACCTCCATGTACGCCAGGCTACCCTGGAGGATGTATTCCTTAAACTTACCGGCAGGAAGATAAGAGATTGAACTCTTTCAGGAAACTTGTAATCGCCAATTTCAAGCAGTTTTTCCGGGATAAGACAGCTGTATTCTTCACCTTTGCCTTCCCGCTGATATTCATCGGTATCTTCGGGCTGGTCTTCAGTGGTGACGAATCGGTAAACTACCAAATCGGCCTGGTCAATAATGACGACTCGGCCATAGGCGAAGGCATCGCTCAGGCCCTTGACCAAATCCCCATTTTTGAACTGAGCGAGGGTGAGCTAAACGAGAAACTGACGGCCCTTGAAGACGGTGAGCTGAGGGCTGTGGTCGTCATTCCGGCCAATATTGAGGCTACCATCGCCGCCGGTGGCACCGCCGCCATCACCGTCTACCACGACCCGTCGCAGACTACCTCGGCGCAGATAATCCTGCCTGTTTTAAGAGAAGCAATCAACGAGATAAACAGGCAGCTGGCCCAGCAGCCCGTTCTGCTGACGCTGGCCGAGGAGTCTATCCTGTCCCAGAACCTGCGTTACATAGACTTCATTGTTCCCGGCATCCTGGCCATGTCTATAATGATGACTGGTTTCTTTGGCGTTGTTCCTCTAGTAGAATGGCGAGAAAAAAAGGTGCTGAAACGGCTTGGCGTCACTCCCCTTCGCCGCTCTACAGTGGTCTTCAGTCAGGTTGCCTTCCGACTGGTGTTGACTGTTTTGCAGGCGACAATTCTTATCGGTGTCGCCTATTTGGTTTTTGATGTTCAGATAATAGGCAACTGGTTTCTGCTTTTTGTCCTGTTGTTGCTGGGCACCCTCGCCTTTATCAGTATTGGCTACCTGGCCTCTTCACGGGTAAAGACCGTAGAAGGCGCTATGCCCATCATCAACCTGATAACATTTCCCATGATGTTCCTTTCGGGCATATTCTTCCCTGTTGAGATTATGCCCGACTTTATTCGCCCGGTCGTAGAAGCCCTCCCCCTTACCTACCTGGGAGACGCCCTGCGGCAGGTCATGGTTGGGGCCACGCCACTCCATTCTCTAGGTGTAGATGTAGCCGTTCTGGCCGGGTGGCTAGCGGTGTGCATGGTGCTGGCTATTAGATTCTTCCGCTGGGAGTAATTAACCTTCCTGGGACGATTTCACCTCACAGAATGAGCATGGCATCAGCGATATTCTAATTAAAGCATAAAGTAAGATTTGTCGCCATTCAGTGGCCCGCCATATAGGAG
>JAUXAE010000131.1 GCA_030620035.1 Dehalococcoidales bacterium | reverse complement strand
GGGTAACGCAGATTACTCTGAAGCCCTTGAATAGTGCCGCTGCCCTGACGGCGGTATCACCTTTTGTCGATGCTACCACCACTGTTTTGATACCCAGCTCCTCTGCCCTCTCTCTGGCGATGCGGAATACTTCTTCAGTATTCTCTCTGCCCGGCTTGTCAAAGTAGACTGTCTTTGATTCCATGCGCTAAATTTCTGGGGGGAACTATACGGCCAACCTAGGCAACATAATTTCGCAATGTGCCTATGTGCGCTATCTTTATCTCGATAGTATCGCCCGATTTCATCGGGCCAATGCCAGCCGGTGTCCCAGTAGCAATAACATCACCCGGCAGTAGCGTGATTACCTGGGAGATATAGCTTACCAATTCCGGAACCGGAAAGACAAGGTCGCTGGTGTTAACCTGCTGCTTACGTTCACCATTCAGGTAAGCTTCGACAAGAGTATTGTCCGGGTCGAGCTCAGTCTCGATACAGGGGCCAATGGGGGAAAAAGTATCCGAACCCTTGGCCCGGCTCCATTGCGAATCCTTAGCCTGCCAGTCACGGGCGGTAACATCATTAAAGCAGGTATAGCCAAGAACGTATTTCATTGCCTCTTGTTTGGATACCTTCGAGGCCTGGCTCTTGATGACTACGCCCAGTTCGGCTTCGTAATCGAGTCGCTCACAGCCCGGGTTTATGATTTTGTCTTCGGTGCCGATTACCGAGGTTGAAGGCTTGAAAAACATCATCGGTTCTTTAGGGACGGGCTGGCCCACTTCTTTGGCATGGCTGTAGTAATTGAGACCGATGGCGACAACCTTGGTGGGGAGGCATGGTGACAGGAGTTTAACTTCACTTAATTTGTGATAGCGGTCGAGTTTTTTCAGCTGGCGGAAAGGTGGTTCGGCAAGGCTCTGGACCTGCTCACCATCCAGGATTCCGTATTCAATCTTTCTGTCGATTAGATAGCGGACAATCTTCATAGCGGAGTTAAGTTTATCATTGTTGGGTCAGGGATGTCAATACCAAATAGCAGCGTTGCCTTAGCTGTGTTTGGTGTGATATAGTTTTGGTAATGGAAGCCAAGTTCGGGTTTATTCCTTCGGGCAGTGTTACCTCACCGGAAGGGTTTCGTGCCGGTGCCACCGACGCAGGCATTAAAAAGGGGAAAGGCCTGGACCTTGGCCTTCTTGCTTCCGAGGTGCCCTGTTCGGCGGTGGGCCTATTTACCACCAACCGGATTAAGGCGGCACCGGTTGTTTTGTGCCAGCAACGATTGCGAACTGGCAGAGCCGCGGCGGTAGTGGTAAATAGCGGTTGTGCCAATGCCTGCACCGGTGAGCAGGGCCTGGCTGACGCTGCGGAGATGGCAAGTCTAGCCGCCGGGGTGATTGGCGTAGCACCAGAAGATGTTCTGGTGGCCAGCACCGGGGTAATTGGGCATCAATTACCGATGGAGCGCCTGAGAAATGGCCTGAGGCAAATCGCTCTTTCTCGGGACGGTGGGCATGAACTAGCCAGGGCAATGATGACCACAGACACCGTGCCTAAAGAGGCGGCGGTCAAAAGTGATGAGGATGGGTTCATCATTGGTGGAGTTGCCAAGGGTGCCGGGATGATTCATCCTGACCTGGCTACATTTCTTTGTTTTTTAACTACCGATGCCAACGTAGGTTTGGATTTCCTGAAGTTTGCCTTACGCCAGGCGGCAGATGTTTCCTTCAATATGGTTTCCATCGATGGTGATACCAGTACCAATGATACCGTGCTGTTAATGGCTAACGGGCTGGCCGGTGATGATAAGCCAATTACACCGGGTAGTCGGCAGGGTGAAGTCTTTCAGCAAGCCCTCAACCAGCTTTGCATTCATCTCGCCAGAGCTATGGCTCGTGATGGTGAGGGGGCAACCAAGCTTGTTGAGGTTACGGTTAACGGGGCACCGGATGTGGCGGCGGCCAAGTTAGCGGCCCGGACGGTAGTCAGTTCGTCACTGGTGAAAACAGCCATCTATGGGAGTGACCCTAACTGGGGGCGGATTGTGGCAGCGGTAGGGCGGAGTGGTGTGGAGGTGATAGAAGCAAAAATTGACCTATACCTCGGTAATCTCTGCCTGTTAAAGGCCGGGCGCCCGCAACCTTTTGCCCGGGAAGAAGCGGTAAAGATATTAAGTGGCAGCGAAGTAGCTATAGTTTTGCAGCTTAATCTGGGAAATGCCACGGCGACTGCCTGGGGCTGCGACCTGTCTGAAGAGTATGTAACTAGTAACAGTCAGTATACAAGCTGAGAAGGTGTTGACAGGATGAGTGTTGAACTGAATAAAGTGACGGTAATTAAAATAGGCGGGGTGGCTCTGGGTAGCAATGATACTACCCTTGAGGATATCGTTCATCTCCAGCAGCAGGACAAATTATTAGTCGTCGTCCATGGTGGCGGTAACCTGATTACCGAGTGGCGTGGCAAGCACGGGATTGACACCAGATTTGTGCGCGGCGAGCGGGTAACGGATAAGGCAACGCTAGAGGTGGCGACGGCGGTACTGGCCGGGTTGGTCAATAAGGAGATTGTGGCGGCAATCAATGGCCTGGGTGGGCGGGCGGT
>JAUXAE010000101.1 GCA_030620035.1 Dehalococcoidales bacterium | reverse complement strand
TAAGAACGCCAAAGGCGAGCCAATGTTCAGCATCGCTTACCGGGGCTTTGATAGCAAAGTTATCTTCGGCTGCGACCAGCCGGTAGATGTGGACAATGAAGTTTGTCAGGATTGTGATGAATGTATCGCGGTGTGTCCCTCAGGAGCACTGCGAAAGCCGAGAAAGACGGCGGTGAAGGCGACCGCCATGGATACGATGAGAAAGATGAAGCCGCAGGACCTCATGGTAATGAGGGCAACTTCCTTCAGGACCTGCCAGCTGAACCGTCGGTAAACAATAGTTAGCATGGTGGCGACAAAGGCGCCGACGCCAGCGGCCTCAGTGGGGGGTGCTATCCCCAGGAAGATAACGCCCAGCACGGACATGATGAGGATGGCGACTGGACCGAGCGCCACAAGAAGCATCCAGGTTTTCTTGAGGAAGGGAATTTGCCTTTCTTCAACCGGTACGGCGGGCGCGATGTGTGGCTGAAAGAAGCTGCGCAGGCCGATGTAGATGACATATAAACCAGAAAGGGTAAACCCGGGCCGGACGGCGCCAAAAAATAGTTGACCTACCGAGATACCGGCCATCGGTCCGTAAAGGACCAGCATAATACTGGGGGGAATAAGGATACCCAGGCAGCCACCGGAGGTAATGGCCCCGGTGGCGATGCTCTTGCTGTAACCCCGCTTTATCATGGAAGGGAGAGCAACCAGGGTCAGCATGGTGATTGAGGCGGCAATGATGCCGACCGTAGCCGCCAGAATAGTACCCATGAGCACGGTGACTATCGCCAGCCCGCCCCTGAATCCGCCGAGCCACACGTACAAGGCATCATACAGTTTTTCGGCGATGCCGGAACGTTCCAGCATCACCCCCATAAAAACAAACAGGGGAACGGCCAGGATGATATAGTTGGTCATTATCCCGTAAATGCGGCTGTAAATAACATCAACTACCTGACCCCCAAAAATGGTGTAGCCAACAGCTAAGGCTAAAGCACCGACGATGAAACCCAGCGGGTAACCGGTCATAACCCCCAGGAAGACCCCACCCATCATGATGATGGTAACAAGTTCTGGACTTAAATCAATCATAGGGCTTGTTCCTTACTAGCAGATATAGGTCGCGAATGAACTGTGCCACACCCTGCAGGGCAAACAAGCCGAGTCCTATCATCACGATTGTTCTCAGTGGCCCGGCCGGCGGGTACCAGCCGGTAATCGGCATTTTCTCAGCAGTTGCCCAGGCGTGCCACATCCAGGACCAGGAATTAATTGTCAGCAGCAGGATGAACGGGAAAAAGAGGAACAGGTCACCAATGACATCGATGATTGCCCTCCCCCGGTTGGGGAGATGCGCGTAAATCATATCCACTCTGACATGGGCACGATATCGGTGGGTATAGCAAAAGGCGAGGATATACAGGCTACAGCCCAGTATAACGCTGACCTCATATGCCCACAGTGAAGGCGCCGTGAAGACATAGCGCATCACCACTTCATAGGTCACCACCACCACCAGGATTACGGCAAGCCAACGCCCCGTCTTTCCCGTCCACTCACTTATGGAATCAATGACTCGAACTACAGTTCTCATCGCTTATCTTTCTTGGTTCACAAGGTCCCCTGCTTCGAGAGTATTCTCGAAGCAGGGGACAGGAAACCTAAAGACTAAAGGCGCGGATAGGTTACCGCGTAAGCGTCTCGCCAAGCGAATAGAGCTTCTGTCAGCTTTTTATAGAAAGGAATCTTGGCGGCTCTGGCAGCGTAGAAGTCATTTGAATGTTTAATCAAAATATCTTCTACTGATTTGGGACACGGTAGAACGTTGACGCCAGCGCCAATCCAATCTTGAGTGGCGGTAGTATTCTTGTAGGTCCACTCGGCGTAGTGCCGTATTCCCTCAGCCCAATACATCTCGGATACTAGGATTTTGAGGTCATCAGGTAGCGCTGCCCAGGAATCCTTGTTGACGATGTAGATGTACATATCCGTGGGCTGGCGGACTGGCGAGACGTAGGCATAGTCAACAATCTCGTGGAAGCCCATTGGCCAGTCTACTGCCAGGCTGCTGTGCTGGAAGCCATCAATAACGCCTCGCTGCATAGCTTCGTAGATTTCCGGGCTGGGGGTAGAGACGGCGGCCACATCCAGCTTGCCGAAGATTTCCGCCTCGTCACCGAGGAGGCGCATCTTCTTCCCGGCAAGGTCCTCTGGTTTATCCATGACGAAAGAGGTGTAGAGGAAGGTCTCCGGTTCACGGCAATCAGCCGCTATCGGCAGCACATTAAGTCCCGCGGTATCGAACATCTCCTGCATCAGTGCAAAACCGTCTCCCCAGATGTACCACATGTAGTACTGCAGGGCCGTCGGTCCGCCAACTATGGTGGAAAACGGTGGCGCGTCAGGAAGTTCGCCTACCCAGAGTATCGGGCCATTGTGAGCCACATCCAGAATGCCCCTGTCTACCGCGGTAAGCTCGGTATCCGCCGGGACGATGGCACCACCCTCATTGCTCTGAATAACCATGCGCCCGCCACTGGCCTGCTCAATCAGCTTATTGACTCTTAAGAATGTAATGTACGTCGAAGTCGTGGTCGGATTGTCATCTTGGCCGATCCACTTAATTACCTCGGCGGGTGCGGCTGGAGCCGGAGCTGGAGCCGGTGCTGGTGCTGGTGCTGGCGCTGGAGCTGGAGCCGGTGCTGGTGCTGGAGCCGGTGCTGGAGCTGGAGCCGGTGCTGGTGCTGGTGCTGGTGCTGGTGCCGGGGCTGGGGCTGCACAAGCCGCCACCAAACCACTTACCAATACCAATACCATCACCAAAGAAAATAACAATCTTTTACTCAATTTCTCCTCCTTCTAAAATATTTGACCAAGCTGTGTAAAAACCCTTTTCTGTTGAAAGCTATCACCTCCTTCGTTGGCTATTCTGCGATATTCAGCCCTAATTTTGGGGCACATATCAAAGGCTGACATTTCGCCGGGCTTATCTCCGCCTGAAAGGGAATTCGCCCGTAATGTCCTACTATATCGGTTTTTTCCCACGTTTGTCAAGCTCTCTTGCCCTCAGCATTCGAGCTTTGTACCCCCAGAACCAGATACGAATCCTTAGGTCGTCCGCACTGACCATATAAATGACCGTGGTTATGATAACCTCTCGCTGGCTGGCTGTCAATGCACTGAACGAAAAAGTTGCATCGGGAAGAAAGACTGTATAATATATATCTAGCATGCCAAAGGAGGTATTGACGATATGGCCTATGATGAAAAACTAATCAAAGAGCTGGAGGGGAAGGCAAAGATTCTGCGGCGAGATTCCATTGAGATGATAAAAGAGGCTGGACTTGGTTGGGTTGGGGGGTCGCTTTCAGAGGCAGATATTGTTACGGCACTCATGTTTCACCACATGAAACATGACCCCAAAAATCCGCAATGGGAAGAGAGGGACCGGCTGATTGTATCCAAAGCTCACTGCTGTGAGACGGTATACGCCGCCTTGGGTGAAGCGGGGTACTTCCCCAGGGAGGAATTCTCATCCTACGGTAAGCTTGGTGCGTTATTGCAGGCCCATACCGAGCGGGGCGTACCCGGGATTGAGTATTCTGGGGGGTCGCTGGGGCAGGGTTTATCATTTGCCGTTGGGGAGGCTTTGGCGGCCAGAATAGATGCTGCCAAAGACCAATCAGGCAGGCAGACTCCGCGCTATCGCGTCTTCTGTATCATCGGTGACGGGGAATGTGATGAGGGACAGGTTTGGGAGGCAGCCATGGCGGCGGCTCATTACAAGGTTGACAATCTAACTGCATTTGTCGACCATAATGAATTTCAATCCACTGGTGAAGTGTCAGTTAGGATGAAGTTAGAACCACTGGGCGAAAAGTGGCGGGCCTTCGGTTGGGATGTTATCGAGATCGATGGTCATAATTTTACCGAGATTCTCAGTGCCCTGG
>JAUXAE010000106.1 GCA_030620035.1 Dehalococcoidales bacterium | reverse complement strand
GAAATCGATATCTATTCTGATATTGTTGGTAACAGACCGGTAACCTCCTTTTATATTGGTGGTGGAACTCCTACAACGATGCTTTATAGTGGCATTGAAGATATCCTGGAGCATATTTTTGAAGTCTTCAATGTGCAGTGCGACATACATATGGAAAGTCATCCAAATGATTTGGGCTTGGACAATCTTAATACCATCATCTCAATGGGGGTACAGCATCTAAGCACTGGAGTGGAGGCCCTGCAAGACAAACATCTGAAGACCCTCAACAGACCATATACTGTAGAACAAGTGAAGGCAGCCGTCAAACGGGCTGTCGCCAAGGGCTTCAAATGCGTCAATGTGGACGTCATTTTTGCATTACCCGGTCAGACCTACCGCGAGATAGAGCAGACGGGCCATGCCCTAGTGGAGATGGGTGTTGATCAGGTTGCAGCTTACCCTCTTTTCAAGTTTCCCTACACCAAAATGGGAGGGACTGCTAGGGGAAACAACTACAAAATATCTAGCATCATTAAGAGAAGAAAGATGCTCAGTATCCTCGAGAGGATCTTTTATGATGCAGGATTTGAAAGAACCTCTGTTTGGGCTTTTACCAAGCCAGCTGTTCCAAAATATTGTTCTGTGACAGTGCCTCTCTATGTTGGTCTTGGTGCAAGTGGAGGCTCTTACCTTAAGGACGTTTTCTACCTCAACACCTTCAGTGTTATTGAGTACATCAAAGCCCTTGAAAATGGGAGGATGGCAATCGCACTATCGCTCGAATTGTCAGAAAGAATGCAAATGGCGGGTTGGCTCTACTGGAGGATTTATGAGACGAGATTTAAAAAAAAGGATTTCAAGAAAAGATTTGGGAGGGATTTCGACCGGGTGTATGGAAAATATGTGAAGCCATTAGCTCTCCTTGGATTCTTGAAGGATGATGGGGAGCAGATAGTTCTTTCAGACAAAGGCACTTATTGGCTACATGCGTTTGAGGATTTATTCTCAATAGAATACATTAGCAAGCTCTGGGGAACTTCAAAGCAAGAGCCGTGGCCGGAAAAAGTGGTTTTGTAAGAGTGATTGAATATAGGAATGCTTTGGTATTGAAAGAGCATTAATCTTACGCAAGATGCGCCTAACACATCGCTGGAATCAACCCACAAAGCGGGTTGACCTGCACCCAGTATTTGGCCCATCTGCTGAGTTAGGAAATTAAAATTCGCTTGGCAACACCTGATTACAGCAACTCCATCAAGATGCTGCTGCTGGCAGGGAAAGCCCGTATTCACCACATAACATACGTTATCTTGCCAATTTCGCTCGAAAATCCACAGGATATATCGCCAGTCTCTCAAGTAATCTATCCAGTTTTTCATCCCTTTAACTGATCTTCAGACTAAAACGGAGCCTCACGACTCCATTTCATGCTGATCTTGCCGCTTTTATTACCTTTCCTTGCAGTCTAAATGGGCAGCGCCTCAGGGTATCAGCACCCCGCCCAGGATGAAAAGGGCGGCGGTAATGAGCACCACCCCGGTGAAGTTCAGCATGATGCCCAGTCTGGCCATCTGGGGAATGGTGAGGCGGTCGGTGCCGAAGACGATGGCGAGGGGGGGCGTGGCAACGGGCATCATGAAAGCGCAGGAGGCGGAGATAGTTGCGGGCACCATGAGCATCAGGGGGTGGACATCAATATTCACCGCCACCGCCGCCAGTACGGGCAGCAGCAGCTCCGCCGTGGCCGTGTTAGACGTAAGCTCCGTGAGGAATGTCACCGCCAGGCAGAGGGTGGCTACAATAAGGACGGGGGGATAGTTTGACAGCCCCGCCATGTTGGCGCCAACCCATTGGGACAGCCCGCTCGCGGTAAATCCCCGGGCCAGAGCAAAGCCACCACCAAAGAGTAAAACGATGTGCCACGGGAGGGCCTTGGCGGTGCGCCAGTCCATGAGGCGTCCCGAGGGGCTGCGGTCGGAAGGGAAGAGAAACAGCGAGACGGCTACCGCCACTGCCACGGTGCCGTCATCCACATACCCGGACAGCCCCAGCAGGGAGCCCCAGCCGCGGACGGTGATTGACCCCAGATTCACATCACCGCGGGTCAGCCACAGCAGGGCCAGGGCCACAAAGTGCACCAGGACCAGCCGCTCCTCCCGGCTCATGGGGCCCAGCCGGGCCAGCTCATCGGCAAACAGTTTGCGGTCGATCGCGGCGGCGGTATCCTTCCAGCTGGCCCAGGTGGACAGGCCGCCCCAGGCTAGGGCCAGGAAAATCAGGCTGAGGGGAAAGGCAAAGATGAACCAGCCGGTGAAGGAAATTTCCGGGGCCTCGGGAAAGGTGATGGCATAAATCCGGGCGAAGGCCAGGTTAGGCGGCGTGCCGATGAGGGTGGCCATCCCGCCGATAGAGGCGGCATAGGCGATTCCCAGCAAAAGGGCTACAGCCAGACGCGGTGTTTTGTTGCTATCTGACACCTCAAGGCGAGCCAGGGCGCCCAGGGCGATGGGCACCATCATCATGGTGGTGGCCGTGTCGGAAATCCACATGGATAGGAAGGCGGTGGCCACCATGAAGCCCAACAGTAGCCTGCGGGGACTGCTCCCCAAGGCGGCGATGATGGTCAGAGCGAGGCGGCGATGGAGCTGCCAGCGTTCCATGGCCAGGGCGACGATGAAGCCACCCAGGAACAGAAAGATGACGTTGTTGAAGTAGAAACCGGCCACTTCCCGGCCGGGCATGATCTTAAAGATCGGGAAGAGTACAACCGGCAGGAGGGCCGTGACCGCCAGAGGCACCGCCTCGGTGAGCCACCAGATGACCATCCAGAGGGCTACCGCGGCGGTGTAGGTTATTGCAGGCCTTTCGGGATCAAGATCCACCAGCAGGATCACCAGCAGGGCGGCCAGGGGGCCGGCCCATTTAGCAATGCGGCGGAGGGGGATAGTGGTCATATTGTATTAGCTATTCCCCACGATTGAAATCGTAGGCTGGTATCCCCTCTATCTCCTCCCAAAATCAACATCCCGGGCTGGTTTTTACGTCATGTTGACGAACGACATCATCAAACCCCACGAATTTATTCCCGGGTACAGAAACCCGCTTATTCAGACTCTTCAGCCTCCCAGTCACAAGCCGCCAGCCCTCATCAATCGACAATCGTCAATTGACAATCATCAATCCTTCCCTAGCCCCCGACTACGCCCGCGCAAAGCGCTTCCCCGCCGACTGGATCACCAGCCCTTTCATCTCAAGGTGCAGCAGCACCCCCAGGAGCTCGGAGATGTTCCGCTGCAGGTCCTCGGCAATGCGGTCCACCAGCACGGGTTCCCCTGTCAGATACTCCATGGTCTCCCGCTCGGTATCAGTCAGGTCCACCTCGCGCAACAGATCTATCTGCTGGCCCGGCCGGGCAGAATAGGGTGGAATCAGTTCGGATAGGACATCTTCCACCCTGCCCACCAGCTTGGCGCCCTTCTGGATGAGTTCGTGGCAGCCAGCGGACTTAGCGCTGTCCACCCGGCCGGGCAGGGCAAAGACTTCCCGGTCCTGATCGAGGGTATGGTAGGCGGTGATCAGGGCGCCGCTGCCCTTCCCGGCCTCGACCACCAGAGTTCCCAGCGACAGGCCGCTGATAATGCGATTACGTTGGGGGAAATGGTGACCGTCCGGGCTGGTGCCGGGAGGGTACTCCGATACGGCCAGACCCTTTTCGAGCAGTTCATGATAGAGCT
>JAUXAE010000015.1 GCA_030620035.1 Dehalococcoidales bacterium | reverse complement strand
CAAAGTATCTTCAATGAAAATTGGTATGCAACAAAAGAGCAGGCTGAGGTTGCCCGAAAACAGATCGAACATGTTTTACGAACAGGGGAATCAGGAAGCTTTGAATATGCGCAAACGGCTCCGGATGGTTCGCTGTCATCTTATGAAACTAAAGTAGCTCCTTTTGAGCGCGACAGCGAGGGCAGTACGCTATCTATCCAATGTGCTACTCGAGATATCACCGAGCGCAAGCGGCTGGAGCAGGAAAGACAGAAAAAGAATGAGCAATTGGATGCCCAGAACGAGGAGCTTAGGGCGGCCAATGAAGAGCTGATGGTATAACAGCAAGAACTTATGGAGAAAACCAGGGAGTTGGAAACGGTTAGCCAGGCTAAGAATGCGTTCCTGGCTAGTATGTCTCACGAGCTACGCACGCCGCTGAACGCCGTTATCGGCTTCTCAGAGTTGATGCTGGATGGCGTCCCCGGTGAAATCAGTGATGAGCAGAGGCAGTGTCTTAGTGATATCTTGAGCAGTGGGCAGCACCTGCTAAACCTTGTTAATGATGTCCTTGACCTGTCTAAGGTGGAAGCGGGGAGGATGGAACTCAAACTGGAAAATCTGAATATGGCTGATGTTATCAACGATGTTGTACAAACTGTGGAACCTATACTGGGTAAGAATAGGCTCAAGATAGAGGTCAGCATAGCTGAGGGGCCGCCTCAAGTTTATGCTGATAAAACCAGACTGAGGCAGATATTTCTCAATCTGCTGAGTAATGCTATCAAGTTTGCCCCGCCCGGTAGCAAGCTCGGTATTGAGACCGGCAGGGAGGGCGATTGGTACCAGGTCAGCGTGGTTGATAATGGCATCGGCATTAAGAAAGAAGACCAGGAACGGATATTCGAAGCCTTTTGCCAAGTAGAGACTTTGCCCGACAGGAAGAAAAAGGGCACCGGGCTGGGGCTGTTAATTGCCAGACAGTTTGTTGAGACAATGGGTGGCCGGATATGGGTAGAGAGCGAGTATGGAAAGGGGAGTAAATTTACCTTTACCCTGCCACTAGCAATAAGTGATATTTATCCGGAGGAGGGAAACAGACGATGAAGGAGAAGATACTAATTGTAGAAGACAACCCCCTGCATATGAGATTAGTTGAAATGACCCTTAGAGCCAAGAACTACACTATACTTCAGGCAACTGACGGGGAAGAGGCTCTGAAAATAGCTGCGAGAGAGCGACCAGACCTGATTATAATGGACCTAAACCTCCCCGAAACGACCGGCTTTAAGTTGACCAAGAAGCTCAGGGAGAACCCTGCATTCAGCCATACCCCCATTATTGCCCTTACCGCTTATCCTCTGGGAGGAGACAGAGAGAGGGTTATTGAGGCCGGATGCGATATATATATAACAAAGCCAATCAATACTCGTAAGCTACCTGAGGTGATTGCTAAAATGCTGTCTCAACAGCAAAAAGATAACTCTCAGCCTTGATGGAGGTGGTAATGCCCAAGAAGATACTGATTGTAGAGGACAACTCACAAAATATGAAGGTGGAGCTGATGGCACTTAGACCATACGGTTATACCTTACTTCAGGCAACTGACGGGGAAGAGGCTCTGGAAATAGCTGTCAACAACAAACCAGACCTCATTATAATGGACATACAGCTTCCCGAGATAAGTGGCTTGGAGGTAACTAGAAGACTGAGGCAGATGCCAACCTTCAGCCATACCCCCATTATTGCCCTTACTGCCTATGCCATGAGGGGAGACAGAGAGAGGGTTATTGAGGCTGGGTGCGATGCCTATCTATCAAAGCCAATCAGTACCCGTGAGTTACCTAGGGTAGTTGCCGAAATGCTCTCAGAACGGAGACAAGATAATACCTAGCATCAAGGGACAGGGTGATGGGGAAGAAAATCCTTGTTGTTGACGATGAGCCTGCCTTCGTTAGACTGGTTAACCAGGTACTTAGCCACAAAGGATATGAGATGCTTACTGCTAGTGATGGACAGGAAGCTCTACGACTTTTGTTTGCTCACAAACCGGACCTGGTGCTTCTGGATGTAATGATGCCCAGGATGGATGGCTGGCAGACCTGCAGCCGCATCCGCGAATTTTCTGAGGTACCTATCATCATACTCACCGGCAGGCGGAAGTCCGGCGAAGATGTAGTGCGCGGGCTTGACTATGGGGCTGATGAATACCTCATTAAACCGGTAGGAAGTAGAGAGTTGGTGGCCAGGGTGCGGGCAGTACTGCGACGCGCTGAGTTGCCCCCTTCACCGGACACTAAAAAGGAGATTACCTATCACGATGCCTTTCTCGGCATCGATGTTGCCCGGCGCCAGGTTATCGTGAATGGAGAAAGGGTTCGACTGACTCCCATTGAGTTTCGGCTTCTTAGCCTCCTTTTGGGGAATGCAGGCCGTATCCTTAGCCACCAACAATTACTGGAAAAGGTGTGGGGCTGGGAGTATATTGACGATATCAACCATGTCCGCACCTACATCTGGCACCTACGCCATAAAATAGAGCCCGAGCCGGCTCAACCCAGATATATTATGACGGAACCCGGGGTCGGCTACTACTTCCAGAAGGCCACTTGATGGGCTCGTCACCACCCCGATAGGCAATAAATGCCCTATACCCAGAAAATTAGGCGTCTCTCTGGTAACCCTCCCTGGCCGCCAGGTAGTCCAGGGGAAGGCTGACTGCATCCTCTACCTGGGGTATGACTTCCCTGCCCAGGCTTCTCTCATCGGTGGTCTTGATGTACCGCTGGCATTTATTACAGACATCTGCCCGGTGGGCCTTATCCTCTGACAGGTAGAAGTGGCCTAGCTTTTTATGGTCGGAGTTACCGCAGAAGGGGCAGCTTAAGCGGGGGAATCGCCACTGGCTGCGGCACAGGGGGCAGAAAAGGATGCGGCGGCCATCCTCTTGGTGGAACCGAGCATAGCGCGGTAGGCTGCCACAGAAGGGGCAAAACCCCCTTTTCCAGCCCGATTCTTTGATGATGCCTCGGTAGTTCTCGGCTTCTGCCTGGAAAAAGGGGACTACTAAGCTGTACAGAAATAAGAAGACTGTTTCCTCATTAAAATCGGTACCCATGGCAAACTGGTTTAGGTAGTCAACCCGGTTGCTTAGAATGTCGGAGGCAAAGCCGCTTATAGCTTCGGGTCTTAGCTGGGGCAGGGCCAGTATCTCCTGGCTAGGGAAGCGGTCCCCAGATACCCTGCTGAATACCTCGCCCAGGGCCAGGGCAGCTTCCCTAAATAGCCCGGCATCAATATTGAGGCCTCTTCCCTTAAGAATAAAATGCCCCGAGCTGAGCCTACGACGAGCCTCATCAAAAACAATGCCAGGAGCCGATCTGGCTTTTAACCTGGTCGACTCCTGGACCCGGAAGACCTCCTGATAGAGGTCTATCAACCTTGATAGCTCAGGGTCTCGGCCCCTGTACCGCTCTAGCTCTTCAGTTATGCGCTCTAAATCAGATTGGCTGTTCACTGAGCGGGCACAACTTCTGGTTGAGTCTCCTTCTCCGCCTCAGGCAGACCGGTAAGCTGGTCTGAGTAGAGAGGCAGGTATTTAGCCGCCAGCCTGAAGACAAACATGGCCCCGGCTATCAGTCCAAAGGTGAACAGGAATTCGGTGATTGAAGGGAAGTAGCTGTCCACCCGGGCCGGGGCATGCGAAAGTACCAGGACATTGATCCGGTTCAAGATAACGCCAATTATGATAAGGGAACTTGCCGTGATGAGCCAGCCGGTCTTTTTCCGTAGCTTGGTAAATAGCAGGACCATGGGCAGGGCCATGAAGAGGCCAACCTCGGCAAAGAAGAGCAGGCCAAACTCATCAGTGGCAAAGGCCGATATGTTGCCGGTGGCCAAGAGCTCAATAAACCTGATGCCCAGATAAACGGCCAGTACCCAGGCAATCCCGGTGCCCAACGAACTCAGCACATCCATCCTCAGGGTTAGCTTCCATGCCCGGGCCGTGATGATGGCGAAGAAGACGACCAGCGACAGGCCCATGGCTATGGCTGAGATGAGGAACAGGTAGCCCATCAGGGAGCCGTACCACAGTAGGTGCATATCGGGGGTAATCATGAACAGGGCGCCCAGCGACGACTGGTGCAGGAAGGAAAGGATAATGCCCCCAATAACCAGCGGGATTAAAACGAAATGCTGTATTTTGTGCAGGGTCTGCAGCTTGAAGCGCTGGAATATATTGGGGCTGAACTCAAGGTAAAGCACCGTAAGGTAAAGCATCACGCACCAGGATACTTCAAACATTATTGAATTGTGCTGCCACATCCAGATGGGATTGACAATTAAGGGTGACCGGCCAAGGTCAGTAAGGATGCCGATGCCGGCGATAGTGTAGCACAGGGCGGCCATAAGTACCGCCGGTTTGACCAGCGGCCGGAACTTCTCTATCTTGAAGATATAGACGACCGCGGCCAGGGTGAAGCCGCCGGCGGCGGTGGCGATATAGACACCGACATCAAAAGCAACCCACAGCCCCCAAGGCCAGTTGTCACTGAGGTTGGTGACGGCGCCCAGCCCGAAGACCAGTTTCCCAATCAACACCCCAAAGGCGCCCAGGGCCAGGAGAATCTGGAGTACACTCCATTTAGTAAACAGCGGAATGTTTCTACCATTCATGGCCTACTTAGCCTCCTTCCCTGAAGTGACGCTTGCCTTGCCCTCAAGGCGCTTCTTGCGGAAGTACCAGGTGCCCCCCAAGAGGGCGGCAATAGCCGCTATTTCAACGGGTATCTTGCTCAGGAATTCCCAGGTGTAGTCGGGGTAGGACTCCTTCTTGACATCGGTATTAAGCCCCAGTTTCTCCGGGGCAACCGCATTTATGTACATAATGGAAGTGCCGCCGGCCTCATGTTCACCATAGACATAGTCATAATATTTGTCCGGGTTGTTTCTAATCCGTTCGTGGGCTCTAGCTAGAAGCTCATCCCGTTCACCGAACTCGATAGCATTGGGTGGGCAGGTCTTGGCACAGGCCGGTTCCATCCCTTCCTCAAGGCGGTTCCAGCAGAAGGTGCACTTCTGGATTTTGGGCCAGGCTTGCTCCCATTGAAATTTGGGCATGTCAAAGGGGCAGGCGTTCTGGCAGTAGCGGCAGCCGAAGCACCGGGTCTGGTCCCAGACAACAGGCCCGTTATCGAACTTCTGCAGCGCCCCTACCGGACATACCGAGACGCAGGCCGGGTCAATACAATGCAGGCACCGGGTGTGGATGAAGTGCCAGGAAATCTCACCGTTATCCTTGGGTATTTCGTAGAACTCCACATGGTTATAGGTGTAGGCATTGAGCTGCGGCGGGTTGGTCATGGTCGGGCTAAAGGAGGTATCGTATTCATCCGACGGCGCTTCTCCCCAGCCAGGCAGAAGGTTCCACTGTTTACAGGCCGATTGGCAGCCGCGGCACCCGGTGCACCGGACAGTATCTATCAGTAACCCTTTGGGCATCTTCTATGCCTCCCCTCGCCTTTTATCAGAGTAGCCTAGGCCCTTCATTACGCCTTCTCCACCCTAACCAGAAAGGCCTTGAACTCAGGAATCATGGTGTTGGCATCCCCGGCATTGGGCGTGAGGACATTGGCACTGGGACCGGTGGATAGGCCCATATATCCCCAGTGCCAGGGCATGGCCACCTCATGGACTGTCTTGCCGGCTATAGTGAATGGTCTTAAGCGCTTGGTGACCATAGCCTTGACAGTAATCTGGCCTCGCGCTGAGCTGACCCTGACGTCGTCACCGGACTCAATGCCCTTTTCCCCGGCCAGTTCCTCGCTGATTTCAACATACATCTCCGGCACCAGCTCTACCAGCCAGGGCAGGTTCCGGGTCATCTGGCCTGACTGCCAGTGCTCAACATTACGGAAGGTGGTGCAGACGATGGGATACTGGTCCGGGGTACCCTTAACATCCAGGCCGCCCGACCAGATCTTGAAGGTGGGGTCGTTCTGGGTACCCGAGAGCGGGTTCTCCACAGGGCTCTCCCAGGGCTCGTAGTGCTCAGGGAAGGGGCCGTCGGCTCGCCCGGGGCCAAAGATATGGGCGTGCCCCTCGGATTTCATAATGAATGGATAATAACCGCCCTGGTTCATCGGTGGGGCGCCACCGTCGGGGACATCACCCCGCCATGCCCGGGCCACATTATCCCAGGCAATGACCGGCTTCTCGCTGTCCCAGGGATTGCCATCAAGGTCAACTGAAGCCCGGTTGTAGATGATGCGCCGGTTGACCGGCCAGCACCAGGCCCAGTAGTTACTGAGGCCCACCTCTTTATAGCCATCGGCGGCACTGTAACCGCCGGCACCCACATCAACCCAGCGCCGGGTAGCCCGGTTGCCTACATATTCAGGGCCGGGGAACATCACATCAATATTGGCCTTCTCAAAATCATCCAGGTTCTCTTCCTCAACATAGCTGTTGCTGTAGAGCCAGTTGCCCGAGGTGGTAGTGCCGTCATCTTTGAGTTTGCCGAAGCTGACGGCCAGCTTGCCGGTGGTTAAATCGTAGCCGTTAATCTCCTTGGCCACCTGACGGGGGTCAACATGGCTGTCGTAGTCCCAGTCGAGGTCGGTAATAGCCTGGGCATTGGGGCCACCTTCAGCCTGATATAGTGTCCTGATACGCTTCATCAGGTCGTTAATGATATCCAGGTCAGGCCTGGCATCACCCGGGGCGTCTACCGCTTTAAAGCGCCACTGCATCCAGCGGCTGCTGTTGGTAATGCTGCCCTCTTTTTCATAAGAGCAGGCCGCCGGTAGCAGGAAGACCTCGGTCTTGATATCGGCCGGGTTGACCTCGGGCCGCTTCCAGACGGCGGCCGTCTCGGTCTCCCAGAGCTCGGCAACCACCAGCCAGTCCAGCTTGCACATTGCTTGGCGGGTTTGGGTGGCATTGGGGCCGCAGACGGCCGGGTTCTGCCCCCAGACCAAGAGCCCCTTGATGCTGCCCTCAAACATGTTCTTAAAGAGGGGAATCCAGGAGTAGTTTTCATCCTTATCGACCTTACCCAGATTATGGAAGCCGAATTCATTGGCCGCGGTGGCGCTGTCGCCGTACCAGGCCTTGAGCAGGCTGACCATATACTTGGGATAGTTTTTCCACCAGTTGAGGCTTAAGGGGTCGTTTGTTTTCGGGGTCGCCCTTAGGTTATGCGCTGCCAGGGTTACGTCGGTATCGATGGGTACCTTGAGGTAGCCGGGCAGGATGTGCCATAGCAGGCAGTGGTCGGTGGAACCCTGCACATTGGACTCACCGCGCAGGGCGTTGATGCCACCGCCGGTGACCCCGATGTTGCCCAGCAGCAACTGCAGCATGGCATAGGAGCGAATCATCTGGGTGCCGTTGGTATGCTGGGTGGTGCCCATGGCATACATAATGGTGCCCGACTTGCCCGTCTTCCCGGTAGCGGCATAGGTTTGGGCAATCTCAAGGAATTTATTTTGGGGGCAGCCGGTTATTGTGGACATCATCTCCGGGGTGTAGCGGGAGAAGTGTTTCTTAAGCAGCTGGAAGACACACTGTGGGTCGGTTAGCGTCATATCTCTTACGGGGATTCCATTTTCATCTAATTGGTAGATCCAGGTGGACTTATCGTATTTTCGGGCGGTGGCATCATAGCCTGAGAAAAGCCCGTCCAGGTCCACGGGTCCCTTGAAGGCTGGGTTAACCAGGTAGGGGGCATTGGTGTACTCTCTGACATAGGTCATGTTGTAGTTATGAAGGTTATCAGCCATGTCGTCGATAACATATTTAGTCAGGCCGCCGATGAAGGCGATATCGGTGCCCGACCTTATGGGGGCGTAGATATCTGCCTTTGCCGAGGTGCGGGTAAATCTAGGGTCCACATTGATGAGGGGAACGCCCCTTTCCTGGGCCTCGGTGATATGGCTGAAGCTGGCCGGGTGGTTCTCGGCCGGATTGGCGCCGATGACCAGGATAACATCGGCATTGGCAATATCGGTCCAGTGGTTGGTCATGGCCCCTCGGCCAAACGTTTCCGCCAAACTGGCGACAGTGGAGGAATGTCATATACGGGCCTGGTGTTCTATATAGACCAGACCCAGGGCTCGGAGCATCTTTACCAGCAGGTAGCACTCCTCATTGTCATGGGCGGTGCCGCCTACTGAGGCGATGGTCTCGGTGCGGTTAACCAGGTTGCCTTTGCTGTTTCTTTCTACCCAGCTGGCATCACGGGTGTCCTTGATGTTCCGGGCAATCTTATCAAGGGCAAAGTCCCAGGACTTCTCCTCCCAGTCACTGGCCCCCGGTGCCCGGTAGAGGACCTTGGACAGGCGGCGTTCATTAACTGTGCCAATTTCGGGCCCATTATGGACTTGGGCTAAGGCCGCTCCCTTGGAGCAGGCACCGCCCCGATTTATCGGATGGTCGGGGTCGCCCTCCAGGTTGCTCAGGTTGCCGGCGGCGTCTGTGTAACAGATAAAGCCGCAGCCGCTGGCATCGTAGGGACAGATAGTTGAGGTCTCCTTGACCCACCTGGGCCTTTCATCCGTAATCTTGGCCTCCAGTGGCTTTAGTGCCCCGCGGAAGAGCCCAGCTGTGGCCAAAACCCCGGTGACACCACCACTAACTTTAAGAAAATCCCGTCTGGTAATCTGAGACTTCATTTAGCCATCTTCCTCCTTATAATAAAAACGGTCGCCTTGGGAACAGCCCTGGAACTGATAAACTTCCCACGGGGAAGAACTACCAGTTTAAGGAATTAGCGGAATCAGTATAAAGATTATCAGCTTCCCCATATCCTGTCAAGTTGTAAAATAGCGGCCAATCCCGGGCTCTATTCTGAAGCCGCATTAATTTAATAAGTGTACTGGCCGCTGTCTGGCCTAGTTGTAGTATATCCTAAGTACTAGTCCTTTCGCTATAATACAACAGCAGTAAGATTTTGTCAAGACCTTTTTCAAAGAACCCTTGGCCTTCAGCAGGTGGTGCCAGATTCTTGGTTAAAAATTGACCACAGGCCGGCATTTCGTTATGCTGATTCTGGAGGTAGCCGTTTTGAAAATCCTGCCTGATGTTTATCAGCTAACAATAAGGGGTGCCAATATTATATTAATTGCCGAGCAGGAACTAACAATTATTGATACCAGCTTCCGGGGCAGCCTGCCCGGAATAGATAGTTTTATTAGCCATCTAGGCCGCTCTGTTAGTGAGGTCAGCCTTATTATTATCACTCATAACCACCTGGACCATGTTGGCGGGCTGCCCGAACTTGAGATGATTACCTCGGCCAAAGTGGCGGTTCATAAGGCCGACCTTGCTGAAACTGAGGAGCAATTGCCCTACCCCGGATTCGTCCGGAAAATACTGCATGTCCCGCCCATCACCCTCTTTAGACCCCTTGTTTATGCCCGGCCCAGTGAGGTCAGCATCCAGCTAGAAGGTGGTGAGGTCTTAAGCCCATTAGGTGGGCTTGAGGTTATTCATACACCGGGGCATACCCCGGGCAGCATCAGCCTGTTCTCAGCCAGAGAGAAACTGCTGATAGTTGGTGATACCCTGAACAACCGCCGGTCTAATCTTCGGCTGCCGCCAAAATTGATTAGCAGCGATTTATCACAGGCGATAGCTTCCCTAAAAAGGCTGGCCCAGCTGGACTTTGACACCCTGTGCTTTGGCCACGGCCGGCCCATAATTGGGGGCGCCTCAGCCAGGGTGCGGGAGTTGCTAGAAAAGCAGGGTGATAAGTTAACTTGACGCCGGGCACGGGGCGACTGTATTGTGGTACTAGCTAGAAAATTAAAGACGGCACTTAGCTACCAGAATGAGAGTTATCGCCGGTAAGGTCAAGGGGTTCAGACTGAAGGTACCCAGAAGGGTGGCCACCCGTCCGGCGACAGAGCTGGTGCGGGGGGCCATCTTTTCCATTCTGGAGACTATGGCCGCTGACTGGGAGCAGGTGCTTGACCTGTTCTCGGGCAGTGGCGCCCTGGGCATTGAGGCCTTGAGCCGCGGCGCCGGCTGGGTTGACCTTGTTGAAAATGACCGGCGCTGTTGTGCTATAATTAAGCAGAATCTAGAAAAGACCGGTTTTAGTGACCGGGCCCATGTTTATTGCTGTAGTGTGGCTAGAGCGATTTCTTTTCTGGATAAGGAGTACAATATTATACTGATGGACCCGCCCTATTCCGATTTATCTATCAGCAGTACTATCGAGCAACTGGCCGCCTCAAAACTGGTTGGGGAAAAGACTACCCTGATCGTAACACATTCTCCCCGCCTTTCACTAAAAGCCACCTACGCCTCATTGTGTCTCATTAAAGAGTACCGCCATGGTGATAGCTGCATTGCCCTATACCAGAGGGGGGCCATCACTTGACCATCGCAATCTACCCCGGCAGCTTTGACCCGATAACTAACGGGCATCTTGATGTTGTCGTTAGAGCGGCCCAGCTTTTTGAAAAACTGATTATTGGCGTCTATGATACCCCGGGTAAGGGCCTGATGTTTACTACCGAGGAGAGGGTGGAGCTGGCCCGGCAGACCATCGCCGACCTAGCCAATGTTACCGTACAGCCCTTCTCAGGCCTTACTGTTGATTTTGCCTGCAAGGTAGGGGCCAAAGCAATGGTGCGGGGCCTGAGAGTCAGCGCTGATTTTGAATGGGAGTTTGATATGGCCATGATGAACCGGAGGCTGGACCCTGAGCTGGAACTGGTTTGTTTTATGGCCGGCCCGGAGTTCCAGTTTCTCAGCTCCAGCTTGCTCAAGGAGGTATCCCGGCTGGGCGGTAATGTTGATGACCTGGTCTCGGGACACGTGGCTCAAGCTCTAAGAAGGAAGGTGCATGGCAAGATGTAGCGGCTAAAAACAGAAAATGGTCCGATAACTGCCTTTGGCTTGAATTATACAAGATTGGGAGGTAAATAGACCAGATGGCCTATTTGATTACGGATGAGTGTATCAGTTGCGGCGCCTGCGAACCAGAATGCCCCAACCAGGCGATTATTGAGGGGGAGACAATCTATATAGTTGACCCCGAGAAATGCACCGAGTGCGTCGGTGCCTTTGAAAACCAGCAGTGTGTTGAAATCTGCCCGGTAGACTGCTGCATCCCTGACCCCGAGCATAAGGAGACCAGGGAGGAACTGCTGGCCAAGTGGCAGAAATCACACCCCGATGAAACGCCCAAATAATCCCAATTAGATTGGCTGAATAGTTTTCCGGTTAGGATATAGTGCTTTCATTGCGGGGCTGCCCAGCCCTTTACTGGAAGAAGTCGCCGATGGCATCAAATTCCTCGGGGAGCAGGGCTAATATCAGGGGGAATTTGTCCAGTAAGACCCCGGCCAGGAACGACTCGGTGACAAGGCCGGTACCCAAGAACTTCACCCAGGTGGCCAGCAGGGCGCTCAATAATATGGCCCCCATTAAAAAGCCAAAGACGGCGCCACCAATGCGGTCAACCCAGCCCAGCATCGTTATTGAGGCGGCCAACTTGAGCAGGCGGGCCAGCAGGGCGGCCACCAGCATTACGCCGACCAGTATCAGGATGAAGGCAACTATATTGGCCGCGTCATCATTAGGGATGAAGCCAAACCAACTGGAAACAGGCTCATAGAAATTACCGGCCAGGACTACGCCGACTATCAGGCCGATCAGAGCTAAAGCCGCTCTTATTATTCCAATCCACAAGCCGATAAAAGCTGAACCGACCAGGGCTATTATTAAGATTATATCAAGCCAGTTCATTTCCTCTGCCTTCCTAGAATGGCCGCTGGACCTTACTATCTGGTTTTAGCCCGTA
Source organism: Dehalococcoidales bacterium (assembly GCA_030620035.1). Lineage (GTDB taxonomy): Bacteria > Chloroflexota > Dehalococcoidia > Dehalococcoidales > JAUXAE01 > JAUXAE01. The sequence continues at coordinate 3,378 of JAUXAE010000015.1, read as the reverse complement.
GACCTTTAGACTGACCACGGAATTGGCCACTTCCTTTACTTTGTCAGGTGATACTTCTAGGTTCTCAATGATTGCCCCGACGGTTGGGTCATTGGCCATAAGCTTGATGGGGAAGGTGGCCTCATCGGTTATCCTGACCCGCTGAAATCCGGCGGCTTTTATGGTGGCTGTATATTGTTCCCTCATTATGGCTCCAGAGAGGCAGCCGATGTAAGCCTCTAGGGAATTCTTGATAAAGTCGGGCAGTTCCTTCAGTAAGACTATGTCGGAGACGAGCAGTCTTCCGCCGGGCTTTAGCACCCTGAAGGCCTCCTCAAAGACCCTCGGCTTATCCGGCGACAGGTTGATGACGCAGTTTGAGATGACGACGTCAGCCAGATTGTCGGCCACCGGTAGATTTTCGATTTCACCCAGCCTGAACTCTACATTTTCAAGCTCGCCTTTCCTGGCATTTGCCCTAGCCTTGTCAATCATCTCCGGCGTCATGTCAACACCGATTACCTTGCCCCCTGGGCCAACCCTCTGGGCGGCCAGAAAACAGTCAAAGCCGGCCCCTGAGCCCAGGTCAACAACAACCTCACCCTCTTTTAGGGAAGCCAGGGCCACCGGATTGCCACAGCCGAGTCCCAGATTGGCACCTTCGGGTACGGCGCCCAGTTCTTCATCTGAGTAGCCAATCTGCTTGCTTATCGCCTGCGAGGTGCTGCCGCAGGTACTGGCCGGGCCGCAGCAGGAGGACTGTTGTCTGGCTATCTGGGCATAGCCCTCCCTGACAACCTTCTTGATTTCCTCTTCTTTCATTTAATTCCCCCTCTTTCTAGGCAAAAAATGGATTTAAGACACGGCGTAGGTAATCTGGACAATCAGTTGCAGTATTATAATGGCTACCAGTGGCGAGAAATCAAACATACCGGCCCTGGGGATGATGCGGCGCAGAGGGGCCAGAAGCGGTTCCGTGATGCGGTAGAAGATGACGCTAAAGGTGTTGGCTGACCTCGGGGCAAACCAGGACAGGATAATACGGATGATAATGGCCAGGCTGAGCACCTGGCACAGCAGCCGGATGAAGTCTAACAGGGCGGACAGAAAATCCACCTAGCCCCCCAGCTCTCTGGCTTTAATAAAGGCGGCCAGCACCGCCTGTTTTATCACTTCAGCAAAGCCACCCTTTTCCAGTACCTTGAGGGCCTCGGCGGTGGTGCCGCCGGGGGAGGTGACTATTCGTCGTAGTTCATCCAGCGACTTTTCTGACTGCCGGGCAAAATCGGCCGAACCGAGCACTGTCTCCAGCACCAGTTGCCGGGCCATATCCCGGGGCAGGCCGATACCAACAGCGGCATCAATTAACGACTCCATGAAGAGGAAAACATAGGCCGGGCCGCTGCCGCTTACCGCCGTGGCCATGTCAAGGTATTCTTCATCGGCTACATAGACCTGCTGTCCCATCACCCCCAGGATGGCGCCGGCCCATCCCTTTTGGGGCTCGGTTACCTCGGGGGTGGCCGTCCAGATAGTAATGCCCTGACCAATCTGGGCCGGGGTATTGGGCATCGCCCGAACAATGGTCTTATGCTTTAGGCCCTGGCGCAGGGTCTTGAGCCTGGCCCCGGCAATTATGGATATTACTAATTGAGAGGCTTTTAGCTTACCGCCAATCTCAGCCATAACCTCGGCCAGATTCTGGGGCTTGATGGCCAGGACAACGACATCACTCTGGCTTAAGGCCTCAAGGTTACCTTCGGTGACAGTAACACCGTAGGTTTGCCCCAGATGCCGGCGGCGAGCCTCACTAATATCACTGACGGATATAGCATGCGGTGGAGTCAACCCTGCTTTCAGAATAGCCGACAGCATGGCCTCGCCCATATTGCCGCCGCCAATGAAGGCTATTTTCATACCGGTTTTCCCTTCCTACTTTGTGAGATTGTTTATCAACCTCACCCTTTTGGGTATTTGTTTGGAACCCTCCCCCTCCCTTTGTAAGGGAGGGGGAATTGGTTATGTAAGAGAGGCGAAGCCTCTCTTTGACTCTCCTTTAGTACTTGCCTACTTTGTCTCACCTCACCGCACCACCAGATTTATCAGCTTCTTGGGCACATAGATTATCTTGGTAATTTCCTTAGCCATCAGGTGAGCCTTGACCCGCTGGCTATCCAGGGCTAGCTTCTTGGCCTCAGCCTCGGTGACTGAGGCCGGTAGGGTGAGCCGGTCACGCAGTTTGCCGTTGACCTGAATTACCAGGGTAATCTGCTCATCCTGGGTCAGCTCCTCATCCCAGGACGGCCAGGGCTGATTGTGGATGCTGTAGTCACGCCCCGTCCTCTGCCATAACTCCTCAGTTAGATGGGGTGCCGTCGGTGCCAGCAGCAGAAGCAGGCTTTCGGTGGCCTGCTGCCAGGCTGGCAGGGTAACAGAACCGGCCTCTTTTACTTTAGTCAGGTAGTTGGTGAACTCCATGAGGGCGGCCAGCATGGTATTAAACCGTATTTTCTCCAGGTCCTGGGTCACCTTCCTGATGGTCTGGTGGCTAATACGGGATAGCTCTTGCTGGGCTTTCTCTATCTCTTTATCAACCTGCTCACCCGCCATTCTTCTCAGAGCAAGGTCTGGAATTTTCTGCTCATATTTCTCCAGTACCAGTCGCCACACCCGGTTGAGCCAGCGGCTGAGGCCACTTAGTCCGCTATCATCCCATTCACCACCCTGCTCCCAGGGGCCGATAAACATGAGGTAGGCGCGAACGGCATCGGCTCCCAACTCGGAGACATAGGCATCGGGGGTGATGACGTTGCCCCGCGATTTGCTCATCTTCTGCTTCTCGGCAACAATAATACCCTGGTTAAAAAGGCGCTTAAAGGGCTCATCAAAACTGACCAAGCCCATATCCCGGAGGGCCTTGGCAAAGAAGCGGGCATAGAGCAGGTGCATCACGGCATGCTCGGCGCCGCCGGTATAGAGGTCAACCGGCATCCAGTAGCTGAGTTTCTGGGCATCAAAGGCGGCCGTGCTTAAGCCCGGGCAGGTGTAGCGCAGGAAATACCACGAGGAGCACATAAAGGTATCCATGGTATCGGTCTCCCTTTTGGCCGGGCCACGGCACCTGGGGCAGCTGGTATTAACGAACTTTTGGTTGTATTTTAACGGTGATTCACCGGTGGGCCTAAACTCGGCGTCCTCAGGCAGCAGTACCGGCAGGTCTTCTTCTGGAACGGGGACAGTGCCGCAGTCAGGGCAGTAGACTATGGGTATCGGTGCCCCCCAGTAGCGCTGGCGCGAGATAAGCCAGTCGCGGAGCTTGTAACTCACCGTGCGTTTCCCCCAGCCCTTCTCCTCCAGAAAATCAGAGATGGCTTCTATTCCTTGCTCGCTGGGAAGTCC
>JAUXAE010000056.1 GCA_030620035.1 Dehalococcoidales bacterium | reverse complement strand
GGTCATCGACACCGACTGCAGTCTGGAAAAGCTAGGGGCCAAGGTGAAAGAGCTGTGGCCAAGACTTAGTCTTTAGGCCGGTCTAAGTAGTTCTCTTTAGTATTAATACTTTAGTAGCACTATTATAGCACATCGGTTAATAACTGACCGGTTCTCTTGCATTTAGGGTTTTTGCTCCTTTTACTCAAATAGTCTACCAGTTCATTGGTTCATCCTACCAATGACAACGCTCCACAACCCAAATAGCCGCTGCTCTCTAATTCTTATTGACTCTATAGCCCAGTGATTTGGTGATGCTTTCGTAATTCTCACTAAGAAATATTGAACCTTAACCGTCCTTTCAAATCTATTGACTATGACCGAACCTTTACCGCCAATGTGTGGTGGATGGCCACTTTGCTTGTAAGGTGATACAAGACTTTGGAATCGGTCATATAAAAACATCTGCCATTCATCAGGACATTTGTTTGAATCCCCTTGATTGAAATGAACGCCGGAAATCAGCCGCTCTTTACGTAGGTCCAACTTATAATAATCGCCGACATTCTGGGGTAAACCCTCAAAATAGGCTTCCCTTTTATCTTCAGTGAAGACTCTCTCAGGGAAGGCAGAAAGGTTCGATAAACTTGTAGAATAATATATGAACTCCCAATCACCTATAGGTGCAGCAACTATCTGGAGAAGAGGCCTGTAGACAAATGTGCCTATAACCAAGATGCCACCCACGGCTAATATTAGCTTGCCTGTATCGTACCCAACGTTAGCCAACATCACACCACCGCCAAGGCCTATAAGGACAAAGCCAATATTCCGTAATGGTATCTTCACACGTAAAGACTAACATTGTGTCAACCCCCTATGCAACAATACCAACTGACCGGGCTGGTTGACATTTCCCAATCCAAAATGTATCCTTTTATGAGAAAAACTGGCCCCATAATACGGAGGGAAACAGAGATGCTGGAAAGAATACTTCTGCCCCTGGATGGTTCTGATTTAGCCGAAGCAGTTATCCCCTACGGGGAGGAGCTGGCCCGAAAACTGGGCTCCGAGGTAATCCTACTTCATGTCTGCCCGCCAGACCACAAGCTAGCTCACAACATGCATCGGCTGTACCTGGAAAAGATGGCCGAGCTTATGCAAGAGCGGCTAAAGAATGGGGCCAAAGTCCGCAGCCAACACCTTTTTGGCGATTTCGCCAAGGTAATCTGCGACTACATAGAGAAGAATGACATCGGGCTGCTCATTATGGTGGCCCATGGCTTCACCAGCCTCAAGGTGCGCCTAATGGGCAGTATTGTTGACAGGATATTCCGGCTGGTAAGCTGCCCGACACTGCTAATCCGAGCCGGGGATGGCATCCAAGCCAAGAAAAAGGAGCTAATTGGCCGCATACTGCTGCCCTTAGACGGCTCCAAGAACAGCGAGGTAGCCATAGCCACTGCCCAGGAACTGGCCCTAAAGCTAAAGGTCGAGGTCAGCCTCTACAGAATGGCCAAAAAGGCCTACTATGCCCCATCAAAGGAAGATATAGTTGGTGATAGGGGTATTGATGATGAGGTCATAGACAGGGCAGAGAAGGAGCGAACTCAAGCCTACCTGAAAGGTATCGAAGACAGGCTGAAGCAGCAGGGCATTGATACCGCCAGCAGTGTAACCCTGGGTGACGACCCGGCCAAAGAGATTACCGCCGCCGGCCGGGAGGCCGATGCCGACCTGGTGGTCATGGCCACCCGGGGCCGCTCACCGATTACCGCCTGGGCGCCGGGCAGCATCGCCCATAAACTGCTAGCCAGCGGGGATCTACCCCTGCTCATAGTCAGAAAGGCCGCCTGAGGCCACCAGGACTGGAATCGGCAGCAAATAGGCAAATTCGGGCAGTGATTCTGTCCTATCGGCTTGCACTCCATCACCGAATCTGTTAGAATATCCTGTTCTGTGGAGGTGACCAGATCTACGCTATTATTGAAACCGGGGGCAAGCAGTATAGGGTAACCCCGGGCCAGACCATAGATGTAGAACGTCTTGATGTGGCCCAGGGTAATACTGTTGACCTGGACAGAGTGTTACTTATTGCCGATGGGGACCAGGTAACCGTGGGCACCCCCACCGTGGCCGGGGCCAAGGTAGTGGCCGCCTGCCAGGGTGAGGTTAAGGGCGACAAGATTATCGTTTTTAGGTACAAGCCCAAGGTACGTTACCACAGGAAGACGGGACATCGCCAGCTCTACACCAGGCTCACCATTGATAAGATTGTGGCCCCCGGGGCCAAGAAGGCTGGCCGGCGTAAGAAAGAGGTGACTTAAGGATGGCACATAAAAAGGGAGGCGGCTCAAGCCGTCTCGGCCGGGACAGTCAGTCTAAGCGGCTTGGCGTCAAAAGATACGCCGGGCAGATTGTCCGGGCGGGAACCATTCTGGTTCGGCAGCGGGGTACCCGCATCCATGCCGGCAATAATGTGGCCGTGGGCAGAGACCACACCCTCTATGCCTTAATAGACGGCGTGGTAAAATTTGAAGTAACCAGCAACAACCGGAGGAAGGCCAGCGTCTACGCTGGCTAAAGGCGATGAAGGCCAAGATTCACCCCAAGTATTACCCCGAGGCCAAGGTAGTCTGTTCCTGCGGCAATACCTTTACCATCGGCTCAACCAAGCAGTTGCTCAAGGTCGAACTGTGCAGCCAGTGCCACCCCTTCTTTACCGGCGAGCGCCGAATGATAGATACTGCGGGACGGGTGGAGCGCTTTAAGCGGCGCTACAAGCTACAGGACTAAAGGGCATGATTACCCAAGACAGGAGCGGCCGGCCGCTCCTTTTTTATTGAGGAGCTTTTACTATGCCAGACAGGTTTCATTACGGGGGCCAGGCGGTTATTGAGGGGGTGATGATGCGGGGGCAGAAGGCCACGGTAACCGTGGTGCGCCGGCCCAATGGTGAACTAGCCACCCAGACAAGACCACTATCGGCCATCTATACCGGCCGGATGAGGAGGACGCCACTGGTCAGGGGCATCATTTTCCTGATTGAGGCAATGGTACTGGGTATCCGCAGCCTGCTCTACTCAGCCAATGTTGCCCTGGAGGAAGAGGCTGAAAAGATTTCCGGTGGTCTCATCTGGGCCATGATGATTGTCTCACTCGCTTTTGCCGTTGGCCTGTTCTTTATGGCCCCCCTCTTCCTCACCAAGCTGCTTGACCCATATGTCAGCTCATCACTGGTATTTCACCTGATAGAGGGCCTGGTCCGACTGGCCATTTTCATTGTTTACCTTAAACTAATAGGCTCGCTGGCTGATATCAAACGGACATTTGCCTATCATGGTGCCGAACACAAGACGATAAACGCCTATGAAGATGGCGTCCCCCCTGGAGGTGGCCGCCATCAAGAAGTACAGTACCACCCATGTACGCTGCGGCACCAGCTTTTTGCTGGCGGTACTGGTCATCGCCATAGTCGTCTTTGCCCTAGTTGGCTTCCAGTCACTGTGGCTCATGGTGCTGTCACGGGTTGTTCTGATACCGGCTATTGCCGCCCTGGGCTATGAGGCCACCCGCCTGGCCGCAGGTCACACCAAAAAGAGTCTCGTCCGGGTGGTTATAGCGCCGGGGTTGTGGCTTCAGCGAATGACTACCCGGCAGCCTGATGATAGACAGCTGGAGGTCGCCGTATCAGCGTTAACCAAGGCAGTGGAAATGGACCAGCCACCTAAAGAGGCTTTAGGTCCCTGAGTCTTCTTTGGTTAGCTCCTGAAAGAAGCAGCTCCGGTTACCGGTATGGCACACCGGCCCCATAGGCCTGGCCTTGACCAGAATGGTATCGCCATCGCAGTCCCGCCACAGCTTCTTAACTATCAATCGGTTGCCCGAGGTGGTCCCCTTGTGCCACAGCTCCTGGCGGCTGCGGCTGTAAAACCAGACCTCACCAGTGGACAGGGTCCGGCTCAACGACTCCTTATTCATATAGCCCAGCATCAACACCTGGCCGCTGTCGGCGTCCTGGACTATGGCCGAGATGAGCCCCTTGTTATCAAACCTTAGATTTTCTATCAACCTCACCCCTATAATCAGCTAATAATGTCCAATGCCTGCTTCAGATTGATGCTTTTGGTATAAAGCGCCTTGCCCACTATGGCCCCCTCAACACCCAGTTGCTTCAGCATCTTCAGGTGGTTCAGTGATGAAATGCCACCGGAGGCGATGACCGGCCGCCCAAGCAGGCTAACCAGCTCAAAGATAGCGCTAAAATTGGGCTCGGTCAGGGTGCCGTCACGGTTAATATCAGTGTAGATAAAACGCTTCACCCCCAGCTTAAGCATAGACTGGGCAAACTCTAGTGCCTTTATTTCGGTGTCCTGCCGCCAGCCGTGGGTCGCCAGATAGCCGTCTCGGGCATCTATGCTGACCACGATAGACTGGCCGAAGCTACGGCAGGCCTCCCTGACAAGCTCCGGGTCTTCGGCGGCGGCCGTACCCAGAATGACCCGATCGACACCACACTTAAGCAGACGCTTGACCAGTGACAGCCGGCGGATGCCGCCGCCCACCTGCACCGGGATTAGGGCGGCACTGGCTATCTCAGTAATGATATCCAGGTTAAGCAGTTCACCACCAGCGGCGCCGTCCAGGTCGACAACATGCAGTCTCGGCGCCCCCAGTGACTGCCACCTCAGGGCCATGCCCACCGGGTCTTCAGAAAATACCGTCTCCTGGGCATAGTCGCCCTGATATAAACGGACACATCTGCCCTGTCTCAGGTCAACCGCCGGAATGATTTCTATCTTAGCCCCACCTCTTAATAAGATAAGTCTTCGGGGTATTATATCATCTCCGTTTACGGGCAACAATTGCCGCTCTGGCGCACGGTAAGCCTAGTCCTATCCTGGGTGACTACAATAACCTCCTCACCGACCTCTATCTGACCGCTGCTTGCCTTGGCCACCCATAGCTCACCACCAACCCTGACCAGCCCCTCAGGAGCCAGCGGGCTGACCACCGTCCCCGGGCTGCCCACCACCGAGGGAAGACCGGCCACTGGCTTCCTCCTCAGGGCGCGGCTGCCCATACGATAGGTGAAAACGGCCAGGGCCGCCCAAGCGGCCATAATAACAACAAGCAGCCACAGGGGCACCTCAATGCCCAGCTGGGGCAGGCCCACCAGGGCAACCACCGCTATGGCCGCTTCCTCAAGCAGGGTGCTGACGATAGCCAATATAAGTCGGCCGCTCATCTTGCTGTCTATTATAGCAGGACAGCGAGTTCTGTGATTAGAGATTAATTATCATCCTCTCTCCCTCCCCCTCCCTTTGATAAGGGAGGGGGATCATAGGGGGAGGGTTACCTAATAAAAAGCAAGGGGATAGGGCTACTAATCAATCTCGTCAACCTCTGTTGCCGATTCTAAAAATAGGGTGCTATAATTGGCCAATAAAGATTATCGAGGCTGCCATGAAACTGAGCCGTGAAGAGGTCTTGCACATTGCCCGCCTGGCCAGACTGGGCCTGAGCGAGGCCGAGGTAGCTAAACTAAGCCGACAACTATCCGATATTCTGGGGCACTTTGAGGTATTACAGCAGGTAGATACCGAGGGCGTCCCGCCCCCCGCCCAGGCCATCGCCCTCAAGAATGTCATGAAGGATGATGAAGTGGCCCCATCATTAGGACAGAGCCAGGTCCTGGCCAACGCCCCAAGAAAAGAGGGGGACTTCTTCAGGGTACGGGCCGTGCTGGAATAAAGGGGATAAGATTGACAATTAACCATGACCATTTGACCATTGATGAGGCACATCGGCTGCTCAAAGCCAAGGAAATCTCTTCAGTTGAGCTAACCAAAAGCTACCTGGAGCGCAGCCAGCGTCTGGAGCCTGAGGTTCACGCTCTGGTCAGCCTGACCGATGAGCTGGCCCTAGAGCAGGCCAAGAAGGCCGATGAGCTTATCGCCTCCGGCGATAGCCAGCCGCTTACCGGCATCCCGGTGCTCATCAAGGACAACATGTGCACCAAGGGAGTGCTGACCACCTGCTCATCAAGGATTCTTGAGAATTTTGTCCCCCCCTATGACGCCACCGTGGTCGAGAAACTAAATGCCTGCGGCGCCGTAATTATGGGCAAGGCCAACATGGATGAATTCGCCATGGGCTCCTCCACGGAAAACTCGGCCCTGTTCACCACCAGCAACCCCTGGGACTTAGGCCGCGTCCCCGGGGGCAGTAGCGGCGGTTCAGCGGCCGCTGTCGCCGCCGGCGAGGCTGTCTACGCCCTGGGCTCGGACACCGGGGGCAGCATCCGCCAGCCAGCCGGCTTCTGCAGTGTTACCGGCCTGAAGCCTACCTACGGCCGGGTGAGCCGCTACGGCCTGGTCGCCTTTGCCAGCTCCCTGGACCAGATTGGCCCCCTGACCCAGGATGTTACTGACTGTGCCCTGGTGCTGAACGCCATCGCCGGCTATGATTCCAGGGACTCCACCTCGGTCCCCCGGCCGACGCCCGACTACACCAAGTGCCTGAACAGCGACATCAAGGGGCTGCGTCTCGGTGTGCCCAAAGAATACTTTGTTACCGGCATCCAGGCCGAGGTGGCCGCCACCATAAAAGCCGCCATAGGTAAGCTTGAGGAACTAGGCGCCGAGATAGAATGGGAGGTATCACTGCCCCACACCCCCTGTGCCCTGGCCGTCTACTATATTATTGCCCCGTCAGAGGCCTCGGCCAACCTGGCCCGCTATGACGGCGTCAAGTACGGCTTCTCCTATAAAGACACCGATAGTATGTGGCAGGCCATGGAGAAGACCCGCCAGCATGGCTTCGGCGCCGAGGTGAAGAGGCGCATCATGCTGGGCACCTATGCTCTGTCGGCCGGCTACTATGACGCCTGGTACCGAAAGGCCCAGAAGGTACGCACCATCATACGGCAGGAATTTGATAAGGCCTTTGAAAAATATGATGCCCTGCTAACCCCCACCTCGCCCACCGTCCCCTTCAAGATTGGCGAGAAGGTGGACGACCCCTTCCAGATGTACCTCTCTGATGTCTGCACCATCCCGGTAAACATCGCCGGCCTGCCGGCCATCTCCATCCCGGCCGGCTTTAGCGACGGCCTTCCCATCGGGCTTCAGATTATCGGCAAGCCCTTCGCCGAGGAGACGATATTAAAAATCGCTTATGCCTACCAGCAGGCGACGGATTGGCATAAGAGGAAGCCAGAGATATAGGAAATGTAGTAAAAGGAGGCGTAAAGTTGTTCTGGAAGCGG
>JAUXAE010000112.1 GCA_030620035.1 Dehalococcoidales bacterium | reverse complement strand
GAGGACGGTGACCACCGCCAGCCCGCCGCGAAATCCTCCCAGCCAGAGGTAAAGGGTAGAATAGAGCTTCTCTATTATCCCCGAGCGTTCCAGCATCGACCCCGTGAAGACGAAGAGGGGCACGGCGAACAGCACGTAGTTAGACATCAGCCTGTAGGTGCGCAAGACAAAAATCTCGCCTGCGCCGCCGAGCCCACATAGAAAGATGCCCATTACAACACCGATGGCACCGATGACATAGGCCAGGGGGAAGCCGGTCATCACGAAGACGAGGACGCCGCCGAGCATGATGATGGTAACCAGTTCAGGACTAAGATCCATAGGCCCTCCCCTTTATGGCATGGTATAAGCTGCGGGAGAGATGGGTTAAGCCCTGCAGGAGCAGCATTGTCCAGCCGATGAAAAGCATGGTGCGGAGCGGGTACCAAGGCGGGTACCAGTAGCCCTCAATACTCTTTTCCATGACGCCCCACGACCACATCATCTTATCATAGGTAAAAAAGGCGACAAGTCCAACTGCGGGGAGAAAGAAAATGAAGCCGCAGATACTATCCGTGATGGCTCTACCACGCGGCGACATGTGGATGTAAAATACGTCAACCCGGACATGGGAGTGCTTGCTCTCGGCATAGGCATAGCCGATGACATACAGAGATGCGCCGAAGGCGATAGTAATCTCATAGCCCCAGAAAGTCGGCGCATTCATCACGTCGCGCATGAAAACTTCAAAGAGTATGACCAGTATCATAACAAGGATAAACCAGCGGGCACACTTTCCTCCCCCTTCGCTGAGACTGTCAATGGTCTGGAAGACTTTTCTCATCGCTTTTCTTTCTTATTGACTTAACAGGGTATCCCCTGCTTCGGGTTTTCCCGAAGCAGGGGACTCTTGGAACTACAGACGCGTCCAGCCGTCGCGGAAGGCTGTCTTGAAGTTCTGAATCGAGGTGTAGACCCTATTGAAGAAGGGGTCATCGGCGCTACGCTTGGCGTAAATCGCCATGGCTCGGGAGACTACCTCTTCCTCAATCGCCTTGGGGATGAAATCTACAGTAACGCCTTTCTCGCGGAATGCCGGGATAGCTACAAGGTCTTCCTGCATCCTCATGAGATAGTGGTCATAGCCCCAACGGTGGGTCTCCGCTATCAGTATCCTCTTCATGTCGTCCGGAAGCTCAGCCCAGGAATCCGGGTTGACCATGATAGGGAACCACTCGCAGGGTTGGCGGGTCGGTCCGAGATAAAGATAGTCGACAACCTCGTACATCGCTACCGAGTAATCATATCCCGGAGAGCTTAGCTGGTAGCCGTCAAGCACGCCTCGCATTATCGACTCATAGACCTCGGCGGGACTCAGGAGGCACACTGAAGCGCCCATCTCCGTGAAAACCACGCCATCATCGCCGGCAGTCCTGAGCCTCAGCCCCTTGAAATCTTCCGGCGTCTTGAGCTCTGGCTTGGTGCCGAGGAAGGCCTCGGGCGGGCACAGATAGGCGGACTCCTCGATGAACTTGACGTTGTAGTCCGCGCACATCTCTGTCAGCAGAGCCGAGCCCTCGGTCTGCGACCACATCCATTGCTCGGTGGGGGAAAGTCCGCCAATCTGATAGGTGAACAGGTTGCAGGCGAGGCCGAAGCGGTCCCCCCAGTACATGGTGCAGGTGCTGGCCATATCGAGCACACCTTCATGGATGCCATCAAGCTCCTTCAGCCCAGGGACAACCTCGCCCGCTCCATGCGTAGGAGTGACTTTCAGCCTGCCGCCAGTAGACACTTCGATGCTTTGGAGCATCTTGCCCCACCACTTGACCGTGTTAGAGCCAGGGCCAGCGTGACAGGTGTTAACCCAGGTAATTACTTCTGCGGGTGCTGCAGGTGCGGGGGCTGGTGCTGGCGCCGGAGCCGGAGCTGGGGCAGGTGCTGGCGCCGGTGCCGGAGCTGGGGCAGGTGCTGGCGCCGGAGCTGGTGCCGGAGCTGGAGCTGGAGCTGGTGCCGCACAGGCAGCCACCAAGCTCATCACTAAAACCAGTGCTATTGTAATCAATAATCCTTTCTTTTTCACCTATTTACCTCCTCCTAAAATATTACGAGTCAAGCCGGTAAAAGTTTTTTTCTGTTGAAAATTATCACCTCCTTCATTTTCTTTTTTGGGGCATTTCCCCTGAATTTCGCATCGCATGCTAAAGGTACTCACCCCCGCAGCGCCATACTACATTAGTATTCTTACTTTTGTCAAGACCAAATCTGGTGGAAATGAAGTTTTATTCATAGAGTATATCCGCCTTTTTCGGCTCTGTCAATACTTCTTCCTTAAAAGCTAAATTCCCCTCATACCGTGTTTTCTAAAGGTCAGGAAGACAATAAGATAGCAAGCAGCACCGGCTAAAAGTGCCTGGGTAAATCCAAAATTTATGGCAACAGCTATGGTCATTACCGAGCCCAATACCGAGCCTACGCCGTTTATGCCCCACATCCACGGGATATATTTTTCTATCTTTATTTCCTTTAGCAACCTTATACCCAGGGGGAAGGGGAATCCCATAAGAAAACCCAGAGGGATTAACATGACAACCATAGCTAATAAACGGATGGCAAGGTCCAATCCCAAGAGTTGGTTAAAGATAAGAGGCAGGAGAAAAGTATAAATGGCTACCATAACAACAATAGACAGAGAGGCAACGGTTATCCCCTTGATTATCTTTTCTGAAGCGAAGCGGCCACTATACAGGCTACCGATGCCAGCGCCAACGAGGAGAGAAAACAACAAGACAGCCATGGATAACACTGGCTGGCCGAGATAGAGCATAAATCTCTGGATGAGGGAAATTTCAACCAACATGAACCCAATACCCAGCATTGAAAATAAGACCACAGACTTAAGCAGGCTCTGGTTAGAGCTTGCCTTGCTCCTTGGGTGAGCCTGCCCCCGAGGAGACCGCCATTTCCAATATAAGGGGGGTACCAAGAGCACCAGTAGCATCATAATAATCGATAGCCAGAGAACCAGAGACACGGGCGGCGGTAAACCAACATCAATTTTGTAGTAGAATGGACTGTTATCGGTTACCGGACTGATATCGATCCCCAGTTCTTTAGCCAGCCCCTTCTTTATGTCATCAAAGGTTATCTTCCCGCTGGCCAAGTCCACAAGTACCGGGTTGACCATTTCGGGCTGGGTGATGTAAGGAAAGTAGGACAAAAGTGGGTCATACCCCAATTGGCGCATTTTCTGATGCCTGAGTAATACTTGTGTCGGTTCAAATGGTGTCTTCTTCAGCACAAACACCGGATACACATCCGCCGAGCCCAAACCCAACAAGTAAATCTGGTTGAGTGCTGCCGTATTACTGATACCTCTCTCGTTGAGAGCCGCCAGCGAGATGGAAAGCAGC
>JAUXAE010000092.1 GCA_030620035.1 Dehalococcoidales bacterium | reverse complement strand
AAGGACTGAGCCGTGCGACTGTGGTGGCCAGGGAAGAAGCCATTCTCGACCCTCTGGCTTTTCAGGACCGAGTGAGGGACAGCCAGGGTGGCGACTATGGCTTTGGCAGCCCCGAGGACTTTATTGAGTCTGCACTTGACGACCTCAGGGACTCACCCGGTAACTACACCCGGCCAATGTGGACTACTCAACAAACAATGCCCATTATCTGGCTCGAGAAAGACGCATTGTTTACGCCAGTAACCACCATTGCCGACCGGTACCGCGTCAAAGTCTATGCAGCCAGAGGCTACTCCAGCTTCACAGCCGTCTATGAGGCTGCCCAGGATATCGATGGAGCTATGCCAACCAAAGTCCTCCAGCTCACCGACTTCGACCCCTCTGGCGAGGATATGGTGAGGGACCTCGAGAACCGGCTGACCAGGTATGGCGCCAGCGACTTCGAGGTTAAGAAAATAGCTCTCACCTCAGACCAGGTAAGCACTCTTGGCCTGCCACCAATGCCGGCCAAAACTTCGGACCCGAGGTATGAGCGCTTTGCTGCCAGCTATGGCGAAGAGGTGGTTGAGCTGGACGCTATACCACCGGACGAGCTGGACCGGATAGTCACCGCAGCCATTACAAGCCTCATTGATAATGAAGCCTGGAATGCTGAGATAGAGAAGGCGAGGGAAGAGAGAGAGGAAGCGCAGCGAAGAATTGACGAGCTGCTGGACAAGCTAGAGTAAAAGGCGCAATGCTCCATAGTGCTAGGCGTGGAAGAAGTACCAATTTCCAGTGGTGCTAGGCATGAGGGTAGTGGCAAATGGTGGTATTGTTGGCCATACTAGGCGCGGAATTGTTGGCCGCCAACGGCGAATTGTTGCCCGCGGCAAGCTAAGGTGGGCAACAATTCTCTCACGTCTCACCTGTCTCCTCGCGGTATTGTGGCGGTGCGTGTATGTGGAATTGTGGCGTAGCCAACGCCCGATTGTGGTTTCTGGCAAGCTAAGGTGCGCCACAATTTGCCTTTCCTCAGGCCCTGAGCGACCGGAAGAGACCCTGGTAAGAGTTTGGTAAGAGGTAGACATAATAACTTAGAGTGCGCCCCATCGCCGGACCCGAGCTGTCGTTTTCTGCCGTTTGCTCACTCAAGCTCACTTTTTAGCTGGCTATAGCCAGCACCATAGCCCGGTGGATCGCCAAATTGTGTTTTGCTAGTAAAACCACTGGCAGCTGGTGGCGCTGGCTGAGAAACCTTGACCTGTAGCCTCAGTCAACCGAGTGCTATCGGTCGCACCGAGCCGGTTGCCAGCCCAGAATTGGACTACAGAGCCTCATTTATTGTAAAGTGGCTTAATGACTACCCGAGGCAGCTATGGAGTCGCCCGCTATTCCAGGGAGTGCCCGCTTTGCCACCGGTATATCTTGACCGGCAGCCACGTCGCCAGGCAAAAGGTCAATGGCCGCTTTATCTGGGTCCACGACACCTGCTATATGCCACCCCGGCTGGAGAAGGAAATGAAGAGACTGGATACCGAGTTTCTAATGGTCGTTGGCCAGCTCTGATACAGCCTCTGCCCAATGGTAATTCGCGCAAAAATTTTGCAGTTGAGAATTAGCCCAGTGGGCTCTCTTAATATCTTAATAATACCGGTTAATGGACCAGGTATCTCTTGCTATGTTAAGTAGTGCCTAGTCCCTAAGTATGGGTGTCTTTTTTGAGAATAGGCACGAATTAGACCATACACCACTCCATTCTACCAGGTATAAGCCTATCCCTCTTATTGACCAGAAGAAAGGCTTCCTTGTCCCTCTCAGGGGCTTTGATATAGCTCTGAGGAGTGAAGAAGAAACGCTTAATAGGCAGTCGTGCCTCGTCCCCGTTTAAAAACCGCTGCCTTAATTCAGCATTTACATTCTGCGTCATACCCCTGGGAGCCTTGAGTGCCCTGGAGTTGTAACTGTTACCGAGCCGCCTCTGCTTTATCCACTGCCTGCACTTGCCCTCAACCTGGTGGAGCATAGGAACCAGCTTACCCTGGCTATCCTGCCGGAAGGCGAAGTGAGGCACTCTCTTAATGGCTGCCACCTTATCATATCGCTGCTGCTGCCGTCTCTTAACACCGGTGGCGACCTCAATGCTGGCTCTGGAGATCGGCTTCGCCCTGGAGCCGTCAGGCTTAAAGAAAGAGGAATAGAGTTGGGCAGCCTTTGCCTGGCGCCCCTTAAAGTCCCTGACAGGAACCTCAACAGGACGGCCAGGGAGGGTGTTAAAGTATTCGGACACCTGCAAAAGGCTGTGTATTTTGACTTGAGAGAGCCCTGGCAAGACAGGAGTTTGGTAAATATCCCACAGCTTACCGTCACCAACTTGGAGCAGCCGGTAGGCTGTGCTTGAAGTGTAGTCAAAATGCTCAACCAGGGCAGCCACAGCTTTGTTGAGGACTAGTCTACCACAGCCAGTAACATTGATAGCCCTCAGCTCATACCACAGCGCCAGCTCCTTCTTATCGTCTCCAGTCTTGAGAGCAGCAGCCGATAGACCGTGATAGAGTTTTAATTCGAGCTGCCGGCCCTCGAGAGTTAGAGACTGCTGGCCCAGCAATGCTGCCGGCTCCTGATGACCTTGACCCGGTGTGCCTGCACCTCTGGGATAAACCCTATCACCATTGAGGGTTTTCTGAGGAGCTGATAACCCTGGAAGGCCCTGAGATAGATCAGGAGTAGGAAAATTAAAGAAACGAGGGCTGCTCGCCCCCGTTTTTATGGTCCGACCCTCTTGCCGGCTTAACAAATTAGCCTCAAGGTGTTGTGCCTTGAGGCTGTTTTATTTCGTCTTTTTCTCATTACGGCACCTAAACCTTAACTCCACTATAAAACAAAGCCATTCAATTTGTCAAGGTCCCCTAGAATGAGTAAAGCTGGTAAAGGTGCCGCCAAAACCAGCTTTACTTCCTTATTGCTCATTGACCCTCAGCAACGCTGGTGGACATAGCAACCAAGCTCCCAGCGGTCCCTGACCTTCCGGTGTCTCAGAGCTTATTTATGTTAACACTACTGAGTTGGCTTGTCAAGTGGCTGCCAACCATTGGCGCCAACCACGCTGCCAACCAGGGAATGTTAATGTAGAGTGACATTTTAGTATCCACTCTACTTAGTAATCGACCATTTCTCCTGCACCTTCTCGTCTTTCTCCAGGGCCTCAAGTGCGATAACTTTATAGACACAGCCTTGACATTTTGGAGACCTGAAAGCCCTGAGCTGGTCCCTGGTAGCAGCCAGCTCCACTCTGGCCTTCTCAAGCTCACGACGCAGACTGGCAATGGCAGCTTCCCTTTTGAGGATAGCCCCCTCAGCGAGCCCCACGAGCTCCCTGGCTTTGTCTCTCAGAGCCTGCATTGCCTTAACCTTTTATATTCGCCCGGAGCACCACGACCCAAATTCTGCTCTCTGGCCAGCCACATTGGACGGTGAGGGAACAAGCCAAAGGGAACCCAACAACCCTTTGCCTGTAGCCAGTCTACCGGTGGTGCCCCGGTGCCCAAAAAGCACATTCACAGCCAGGCGCAGTCTCCACACTGCTTCTCTGGACTTTTCAAATCACTTTCGCAGCGTCCGTACCAATCGGCCTTGTAGCATTTAGGAGTTGTGGACTTGTCAGCAACCGGCTCAGGACCCGGCTTCCCCTCAGGAATTAGCTCCTTCAAGTCGAGCATAAAGCCGCACTTTGGGTTGGCGCAGTGAACGAAGAGCCTCTTGCCGGCAGCCTGCTGCTTTGCCTCAACCAGGTCAATGTCGAAAGTGGTGCCACACCTAGTGCATTGGACCAGCTTTGACTCAGCCTTCAGAACCACCGGCTCAGGCTCTCCTGGAGCCGGCACTGTGCCAGGCTTGCCAGTCTTGACAACTTGGCTGCCACCTCGACCCATTGCCCCTTGCGCCTTGTCCATGGCTGCCTGCCAGCGCCTGTTTCGCTGCTGAACCAGGCTCACCAAGCCCTCAAATTCACCAGGCTCAGGCTCTTCGTATGGCACCTTGTCTTTCATAGCACGATATTTTCTCCCCAGAATAAAATCTTCATACTCCGGAACCAGCTCTTCGCCCTGCTGCAAAAGCTGAAACTCTGGAGGAGTCAACCCGAGCTGGAGCCCCATCATTAACTGCTTGTCTCCCTGGCCACCCTTTACCAGCCGGTCCACCTTGTCAGTTACCATAATGGCCAAATTCTCACCCTTGTCCAGGACCCGAGACATAATATCGAACTCTGTTAGCCCGGTGCGCTGAATACTGGCCACCATCTGCTCCAGCCGGCGCGTTTCAGAAGAATGGCGATCCTCAATTTGTCTTATCTCAGCTTGGTGCCTAGCCTCTCTCAATTCAGCCAGCTCCCGGCGAAGCTCAGTCAGCTCACCCACCACCGCGCTCTCACCTTTGGCAGCCCCTTGCCTTGCCGTGTCCAGCTCGAGCAGGATCCG
>JAUXAE010000088.1 GCA_030620035.1 Dehalococcoidales bacterium | reverse complement strand
GCGGTGGCGTCCCCTTTGAATTTAATACCATTGCCGTGTGTGATGGCATTGCCATGAACCACCCGGGGATGAAGTACAGCCTGCCCAGCCGGGAGCTGATAGCTGACTCGGTGGAGATAATGGCTGAGGCCCATGCCTTTGATGCCCTGGTCTTTATTACTAACTGTGACAAGGTAATCCCGGGTATGCTGATGGCGGCGGTAAGGCTTAATCTGCCGGCCATCTTGGTCAGCGGCGGCCCGATGCTGGCCGGACGCCTAAAGACAGGCCAGGGGGTAAAGCATGTTGACCTTAGCTCCGTCTTTGAGGCGGTGGGCAGGGTGGCCCAGGGGCAGATGACCGAGGCCGAGCTGGCAGAGCTGGAGGAGGTGGCCTGCCCCGGTTGTGGTAGCTGTGCCGGTATGTTCACTGCCAATACTATGAACTGCCTGACTGAAGCTATGGGCATGGGGCTGCCGGGCAACGGTACTATCTCGGCGGTTGATAGCCGGCGGCGCCAGCTGGCCTATGAGGCCGGGCAGCAGATTATGAGGCTGTTGGCCGAGGATATTAGGCCCAAAGATATTGTAACCAGGCAGGCTATCTATAATGCCTTCGTCGTTGATATGGCCCTGGGGGGTAGCACCAACTCGGTACTGCACCTGATGGCGCTGGCTCACCAGGCCGGGGTTGACTTCCAGCTACCGATGATTAATGAGATAAGTGACCGAACGCCCTGTCTGTGCAGACTGAGGCCAGCCGGTGATTATCATATTGAGGACCTGGGTAGTGCCGGCGGTATCACGGCGGTAATGAATGAGCTTAAGGAGTTATTGAACCTGGAGAGCCTCACAGTCTCCGGGAAATCAATTGGCCAGATTGTCGCTGATAGTCAGCCGGCCGATAATAGGGTCATCCGTTCGGTGGCCCAGGCCTATTCAGCCAAGGGAGGCATTGCCGTTCTTTTCGGCAACCTGGCGCCGGACGGTGCCGTGGTCAAGAGGTCGGCGGTGGCCCCGGAGATGATGGCCCACCGGGGGCCGGCCCGGGTCTTTGACTCTGAGGAGGCGGCCACCAGGGCAATTATGGACGGCGGCATAAAGGCGGCTGAGGTGCTGGTTATTCGTTATGAGGGGCCTAAAGGGGGCCCCGGCATGAGAGAGATGCTGACCCCGACCTCTCTCTTAAGTGGCATGGGTAGGGACAGGGAGGTGGCCCTTATTACCGACGGGCGTTTCTCCGGGGCTACTCGCGGGGCCGCTATCGGCCATGTCTCCCCTGAGGCGGCCAGCAAGGGGCCTATCGCCGCCCTTAAGGATGGGGATATAATTAGGATTGATATTGCCAATTACCGGCTTGAGGTTGAGCTTAGCGATAAGGAGATTCATGAGCGTCTGGTCAACTTAACCGAATTTGAGCCCAAGGTAAAGTCTGGCTACCTCAGGTATTACGCAGAAAAGGTGGGTCCGGCCAGTACCGGGGCCGTGTTTGGCTATTAGAGGAGGCTACCATGAAGCTAACTGGTGCCCAGATTCTATGCCAGAGTCTGGTTAACGAAGGAGTAGAGGTTATCTTTGGCTACCCCGGTGGCTCCGTCTTGCCACTGTATGACACCCTGTCACAGTATCCTCAGCTGCGCCATATTCTGGTGCGGCATGAGCAAGGCGCCGCCCATGCCGCCGATGGCTATGCCCGGGCCACTGATAAGGTTGGTGTGTGCCTGGCAACCTCTGGCCCCGGGGCTACTAACCTGGTAACCGGCATTGCCAATGCCTGCCTTGATTCTTCGCCTATAGTGGCCATAACCGGTCAGGTGGCCAGGCCCTTTATCGGCAAGGATGCCTTCCAGGAGATAGATATTACCGGCATTACCCTGCCCATAACCAAGCATAACTACCTTGTCCTTGATGTCGGCTCACTGGCCAAGACAGTTAAGGAGGCCTTTCATCTGGCCAGGACAGGAAGACCCGGGCCGGTACTCATTGACATACCGCGAGATGTCTTTGTTGACCAGGTAGAGTTTAACTATCCCAGCGAGGTGGACCTGCCCGGCTATAGGCCAACGCTGCGCGGCAACCCGCTGCAGATTAAGAAGGTGATAAAGCTGATAGCTGAGGCTGAGCGGCCACTCATTATTGCCGGCCGGGGAATAATTATCTCCGGGGCCTGCCCCGAGCTGAGGGAGCTGGCCGAGACAGTGCAAATGCCGGTGGTTACTACCCTGCTGGGTATTGGCTGTTTTCCTGAGAGCCATGCTCTAAGCCTTGGTATGCTGGGCATGCACGGTATGGCCTACGCCAATATGGCTGTAAATAACGCTGACCTGATTGTGGCTATCGGCATGAGGTTTGATGACCGGGCCACGGCCAAGGTGAGTGCCTTTGCCCCTCATGCCCGCATTGTCCATATTGATATTGACCCGGCCGAAATCGGCAAGAATGTCAGGGTTGATGTGCCCATCGTGGGTGATGTCAGGACGGTTCTAAGGTCACTGAATAAGCAGCTTACCCCCGCCCAGCATGGGGCCTGGCTTAGGCAGCTTGATGAATGGCGTAAGCAGCACCCATCAACGACCATCAGGGAGAGTGACAGCCTGCTTCCCCAGTTTGTCATCCGCAAGCTCTATGAGGTGACCCAGGGCGAGGCCATAATTGTTACCGGAGTCGGCCAGAACCAGATGTGGTCGGCGCAGCACTACTGCTATAATAGGCCCGACCGGCTGATATCGTCCGGCGGACTGGGTACTATGGGCTTTGAGCTGCCGGCGGCTCTGGGGGTTAAGATAGGTCGGCCCGATGATATAGTTTGGTGTGTTGCCGGTGATGGCGGTTTCCAGATGACTGTTCAGGAGCTGGGCACTATAGCTCAGGAGAAAGCGGCCGTTAAGATAGCCATTATCAACAACGGCTACCTGGGCATGGTGCGGCAGTGGCAGGAACTGTTCTTCGGGCGGCGCTATGTGGCCACCCCGCTCCACTGCCCCGACTTTATCAAGATTGCTGAGGCCTATTCTATTCCGGCACTGAATGTTAAGACTAAGGAAGAGGTGGTTCCGGCTATTGAACAGGCACTAGACGAGCCGGGTCCTTTCTTAATAAACTTCGTGGTTGAGCCCGAGGAGAATGTATACCCCATGGTACCCCCGGGGGCGGCTCTACACGAAATTATTGAGGAACCAAAGAAAGAGGTGACATCATGGCCGCGACGAAACACACCCTAGTTGCCCTGGTAGCCGATAGGCCCGGGGTCTTAAACCGCATGGCCAGCCTTTTTAGAAGGCGGGGCTTCAATATTGAGAGTATTGCCGTGGGCCACAGTGAACTGCCCCACCTGTCACGGATGACCCTAGTCGTTGATGGCACCACGACCATGGTGGAGCAGGTCAGAAAGCAGTTGGACAGAATTATAGATGTCGTCAAGGTATCGGATATTACGGGGCCGGATGTCATTGGCCGGGAGCTGGCCCTGATTAAGGTAAAAGCAACCTGGGCCAGCCGCAGTGAGATTATGCAGATTGTGGACATATTCCGGGCCAATATAGTCGATGTTGCCCCTGATTCGGTGACTGTTGAGGTTACCGGTGATGAGGAGAAGATAGATTCCTTGTATAATCTGCTGCGCGGCTTCGGTATCAAGGAAATGACCCGCACGGGTCGGGTTGCCCTGACCCGGGGCGGCTCGGGCCCGATTTCAGTGGCCAGGAAGCCGTCTTGGGGTCAGGCCCGAAAGCAGAAGGCAGCCTGACAGACAGAAAAAAAGGGCAAGGAGGCAGGTTTAGCTATGGCAACAATATACTACGATAAAGATTGTGACCTTAAACTGCTTGAGGAAAGGGCAATCGGCATTATTGGCTACGGTAGCCAGGGGCATGCCCAGGCTCAGAACCTCAGGGATAGCGGCTGCCAGGTAATAGTGGCCGAGGCCCAGGGAAGTACCGGTTGGCAGAAGGCCGAAGATGATGGCTTTGAGGTGATGACGGCGGCCGAGATGGCCCAGAAGGCTGACCTGATTGTCATGCTGGCCCCGGATACCCTGCAGCGCGGCATCTACCAGCAGGAGGTTGCTGGTGGGCTTAAGCCGGGCAAGATGCTGATGTTTGCCCACGGCTTTAACATCCACTACGGGCAGATAATTCCACCGGCCGGTGTTGATGTTACCATGATAGCCCCCAAGTGCCCGGGTCATATGCTGAGGCAGCTCTATACCGAGGGTATAGGCCCCCCGGCCCTGGTGGCTGTTCATCAGGACGGCTCGGGCAGGGCCCAGGATATCGCCCTGGCCTACGCCAAGGGCATCGGCTGCAGCCGGGCCGGCGTTCTGGAGACGACCTTCGCCGAGGAGACTGAGACCGACCTTTTTGGCGAGCAGGCGGTGCTCTGTGGCGGCGTTAGCTCTCTGGTCAAGACCGCCTTTGAGACGCTGGTTGATGCCGGCTACCAGCCGGAAATAGCCTACTTTGAGTGCCTTCATGAGCTTAAACTGATTGTTGACCTGATATATCAGGGCGGTCTGGGCTACATGAATTACTCGGTGAGTGATACCGCCGAGTATGGCGGCTATACCCGGGGGCCACGGGTGATTGACGATGTGGTCAGGGATGAGATGGCCGATATACTGGCCGAGATTCAGGACGGCACCTTTGCCAAGGAGTGGATATTGGAAAACCAGGCCGG
>JAUXAE010000059.1 GCA_030620035.1 Dehalococcoidales bacterium | reverse complement strand
TCTGTTTCAGGCTACCAGCCGCATGAAGCGGATAGCCGCCGCCGGGGAGACTGTTGACCAGATTAGGAAGGCGCTGGCTCAAGAGGCAGGTAAAATCCACGCTGAGGAGGAAGAGGCAACTGGAAAGCTATCTCAGCTCGGAGCTGAGTTAATCAGCGATGGCGCTAGCATCCTGACCCACTGCAACACCGGCCCGCTGGCCACCGCCGGCTACGGCACCGCCCTGGGGATGATAATAAAAGCTCATGAGCAGGGCAAGAAGCTAAAGGTGCTTGTTACCGAGACCCGCCCCTTGCTCCAGGGAGCCCGGCTGACCGCCTGGGAGCTAAAACAGGCCGGTGTCCCGTTTCGCCTTATCACCGATTCTATGGCCGGCCACTTTATGAGGCGTGGCGAGATTGACTGCGTCATTGTTGGTGCTGATAGAATTGCCGCCAATGGCTATACGGCCAACAAGATTGGCACCTATTCTCTGGCGGTGCTTGCCAACGCCCACGGCATACCGTTCTATGTGGCCGCCCCCACCTCCACCATTGACCTCTCCCTGACCAGTGGATACCAAATCCCTATTGAGCAGAGAAGACCGGAAGAAGTAACCCATATTCAGGGGGTAGCCATCGCCCCCGAGGGCACCCAAGCCGCCAACCCCGCCTTTGATGTTACCCCCAGCCAGTACATCACCGCCATCATCACCGAAAGGGGTATAATAAGAGCGCCATATGGGGAGGGGATTGGGGGAGTGGTTTAAGAAAAGTATTTAATAGGAGTTGATATTATGCTAGATATTGAACTCAAAAAGATACAGCCGAATAGGCTAAACCCCCGACTAGAATTTAGCAAACCGACTTGGATGAACTCTCAGATAGCATCAAACAAGTTGGTATTCTTGAACCTATTATTGTGCGCCCCTACAACGGTGAATACCAAGTCGTCGTAGGTGAACGCCGATATAGAGCTGCTCATCAAGCTGGGTTAGATAAGGTGCCAGCTATCATCCAAGAATATACTGATGAAGAGGTGATGAAGCTAAATCTGATTGAGAATATCCAAAGAGAAGACCTTAGTGCAGTTGAAAAAGGCAAGATATGTAATGAACTGCTTAATAAGTTTCCACAACACTATCCACATAAAGCAGAACTAGCTAGGAAGTTGGGAGTGAGCGAGTCATCGGTTAAAGCATGGCTGGTTACTACCGGTATGCCACTAGAAGTTCAACGACTTATAGCCCCAGAAACTGCTCGCAGGGCTGTGCCACAAGGGAAGATAGACTACAGTACAGCGGTTAAGATTAGTCGTCAGGTGAAGGAGCCAGAAAAGTTCATCGAAGTGGTTGAGCACATAGCCCAGAAACATGTTCCCCGTAGAGTTGCGACCCAGGTTACAAAGCAGATTGCGAAAGAGCCAGAAAAGTCCGTAGAACAGGTTTTCCGAGAAGTGGTGGAGGAAGCCCCCATATTTCTGCCTTTCTCAAGGGTTCACGCCGATGCGATTGTGCTAGGTACTAAAACTCAAACCTCCAGGAAGACAAAAGACCCGAGACTTCAGCCAGGCATAGCCGTAAGAGCACAAGTGACCCACTTCGCTGACCTCGAGATAGCCGCCGTCTATAGAAAAAAGCTTGGAGATTTTGATGATGAAGATGCGATGAGAGAAGGTGGCTATACTCTCAAGGAGTTTAAAGAAGTTTGGAAAGACCTACATGGTGAATGGAACCCAAATGAATCTGTCTACGTGATACAATTTAAGCTTGCAAGACAGGTTTAAGGCTGTTAGCCATGGCTATTTACCAGAATAGAAAGGTACTCATCACGGTAAAAACTTATCCTCTGCCTTCTAAGAAGACGATAGAAGCGTCATGCACTGCCGGCATAACAGAGGAAGGGAAATGGATAAGGCTTTTCCCTCTTCCTTTTAGATATTTGGAGCATGAGAAACAATTTAAGAAGCACCAATGGATTGAAGCAAGTGTAACTAAAGCCTCAGACCCACGTCCAGAAAGCTACAAAATAGACCTAAATTCAATAAGACTTATAGGAAAACCCTTAGAACCAGCAAAGAGTTGGAAATTACGCAAAGAAATAGTTTTACCTCTAACTGCTCCCTCACTTTGCCATCTGCAAAAAACCAAAGCAGAGACCGGGGCAACCTTAGGCATTTTCAAACCACGGATTATAAGAGAACTCATAATAGAACCCGAAGAATACCCCAGCTGGACTGAACAGGAGCTAGCAATACTCAGTCAGCAGTCAATGTTTGATAAAAAGTATGTCAAGCCTCTCGAAAAGATACCTTTCAAGTTCTTCTATAGCTTCTACTGTAAAGACCCGCATTGTGAAGGGCATAGGTTGTCAATAACCGATTGGGAGATAGGAGAGGCATACCGGAAGTGGCGACAACATTATGGAGAACACTGGGAGGATTATTTCAGACAGAAGTTTGAGAACGAGGTAATATATAACTTTGATACTTATCTGTATGTGGGAACAATCAGAGCACATCCAGATGTATGGATTATTACAGGTTTATTCTATCCACATAAGGAGGATTCTAATGCCACAGGCTAAGGTAGCCGTCATCGGCGGGACGGGGCTTTATGATATTGAGGGGCTGACCGATATTGAAGAGGTTGATATTGATACGCCTTTTGGTAAGCCCAGTGATAGCATAGTCGTGGGCAGGCTGGAGGGGGTTGAGATAGCCTTTCTGCCCAGGCACGGCAAGGGACACCGCATTTTACCCACCGAGATACCGTCACGGGCCAATATCTACGCCCTAAAGTCGCTGGGGGTGGAGCACATCATCGCCACCAACTCGGTGGGCAGCTTCAAGGAAGAGATTAGGCCCGGCCACCTGGTTATCCCCGACCAGCTCATTGACCGCACCCGCCAGAGGGCGAACACCTTCTTCGGCAGTGGCATCGTGGCCCATATCCAGTTTGCCCAGCCCTTCTGCCCGACCTTAAGCAAAATTCTATACCAGGCAGCCAGGGAGGCCGGAGCCAGTGTTCATCCCAGGGGCACCTATATCGTCATGGAGGGGCCCGCCTTCTCAACAAGGGCCGAATCACGGCTCCACAAAAGCTGGGGGGCCGATGTTATCGGCATGACGGCATTGCCTGAGGCCAGGCTGGCACGGGAGGCCGAAATCTGTTACGCTATCATCGCCTGCTCTACCGACTACGATAGCTGGCATGAAAGAGAGGCGGCAGTATCGGTGGAGATAATCCTCAGCACCCTGCGGGCCAACATTGACATGTCCAAGAAAATCATCAGGTTGGCGGTAGGCAGAATGCCCCAAAAACGGGACTGCGACTGCTCCAGGTCACTGAAAAACGCCATTGTTACCCCGGCCCAGGCTATGCCGCGGCAGCAAAGGAAGAAACTGGGCCTGCTGATAGACAAATACCTAAGCAAAGGAGGGGGCTAAAGACAATATGACCGATATAGAGTTTGGCTGCCTGCCGACCATGATTGGCAGCCTGCCCCACACCGACCCACTAAAGGCATGCTCACTGGTTGGCAAATACCTTAAAGACATCCCCGCCTGGCCCCAGCTACCCAGGCGCTCCTTTAAGGAGACCATGTGTGCCCAGTTCAGTGAGGGCTTTCCCGGTATCGTGGTCAGGGAAGACAGCATCTATGTTGACCGCTCTAAAGACTGGGACCAGCCCCTGGAGAGGTTATATAACGCCTATCTGGACAACGACTTTGATAAATATGCCATCAGCACCGGCTACGCCGCCGGCCTTCACCGCTTCCTGAAACTGGGCAACCCGTCAGCCAGGGCGGTCAAAGGGCAGGTAACCGGGCCCATCAGCTGGGGTCTGACCGTCACCGATGACAGCAAGCGGGCCATCATCTATGATGACATGCTGGCCGATACCGCCGTCAAATTGCTAAGACTAAAAGCCATCTGGCAGGAAAAGGCGCTGGCCAAAATCTCCAGAAATACCATCATCTTTGTTGACGAACCGGCCATGGCCTCCTACGGCTCGGCCTATGTCTCACTTTCCCGTGATAGGGTTATCAACCTTTTAGAAGAGGTTTTGGGCAGCATTAGTGGGCTCAAAGGAATTCACTGCTGCGGCAATACCGATTGGTCGGTATTGCTTGATACCAGCACGAACATCATCAGCTTTGACACCTACAACTACGCCCGGTCACTAACCCTGTATCCAGCCGAGGTAAAGAGTTTTCTGGATAGAGGCGGCGCCATTGCCTGGGGGATTGTGCCCAATGAGGAGAAGCAGCTGGTTGAGGAAACGGCCTCAAGCCTCAAAGACCGCCTGGAAGAGGCCATGGCCCCCTTTACCCGGAAGGGAGTCCCCTTTAGACAGCTCATCAAGCAGGGACTGCTTACCCCCAGTTGTGGGCTGGGCCTCATAACCAATGAAGATGCCGCCGCCAGGGTGCTGGAACTGCTGGTTGAGCTGTCAATCAAGATGAGGAAGCGTTATATGTAACTGAATTGTTTATCAACCTCACCCCCTTTATCCCCCTCTCCTTCAAAGGAGAGAGGGAGGGATATTGAAAGAGGGGCTTGGCCCCTCTTAAACACCCGCATGACCAACCTAGTGATGAGGAGAGAGCTATAAATGGAGTGTGATATTGAGCTAAATAAAGCCAATTGCAACTGTACCTATGAGCCCTGCTCCCGCAAGGGCAAGTGCTGCCAGTGCATCGCCTACCACCTTAAGTTTGATGAGCTGCCCGCCTGCGTCTTCCCCCCGGAGGTGGAGAAAACCTACGACCGCTCCTTTGCCCGCTTTGTTGAGGTCTTCGCTGATAGAAGCAGATGAACAAAAGGAAAAGAGTAGCCCTATTCAAGCATCGGCTAAGAGAAAGAAGCTGGAAGCAAAAAGAAGGGCTGAAAAAGCCCAAGGTGATAAATAACCTAAAACTATGAAGCAGGTCTATCTACTGACCGGCCGCCCGGGGACGGGCAAGACCAGCCTCATCAGGCAGGCCGTGGCCGAGGTGGCGGGCAGGGCCGGCGGCTTTTACACTGAGGAGATACGAAGCCAGGGGATAAGAAAGGGCTTCAGGTTAATTACCCTGGAAGGACAAAGCGCTGTACTGGCCCATGTCAGCATTAAAGGCCGACACCGGGTGGGCAAATATGGTGTTGACACTCAAAGCCTGGACAAGATAGGCATCCCGGCACTGCTCCAGGCGGCCCGGCAGCGTGACCTGGTAGTCGTTGACGAAATCGGCAAGATGGAGCTACTCCCGGCCAGCTTCAGGCAAACCCTGCTGGAGATAATCAACCGCGGCCACAAGGTTCTGGGGACCATCATGTTAGGCCCCAACCCGTGGGCAGATGCCCTAAAGAAGCGGCCCGAGGTAGACCTGGTGCCTGTAACCGGCGGCAACAACCGCCAGGTTATGGAAGATTTGAGACAATGGCTAAAAGCGGTAAAAGAAGACAAGGACTGATGCTACCTGAGATGATTCAGGCACTGCTCAAGCCAGAGGCCTACCCTGAGCCGACCCAGGAAGTAGCCCTGATACAGACCCAGATGTCCTTTGTTTTTATCGGTGACAGCTTCGTCTATAAGGTCAAAAAGCCGGTAAACCTGGGCTATCTTGACTACACTACCCTGGACAAGCGCCATTTCTACTGCCACAAAGAGGTCGAGCTTAACCGAAGGCTGTGCCCCGATGTCTACCTGGGTGTCGTCGCCATAACCCAGCACCGGGGTGATTTTTTTATCGGTGGTCAGGGTAAGGTTCTTGAATACGCCGTAAAGATGAACCGCCTGCCCCAGGAAAGGATGATGGATGCCCTGCTGGCGGCAAACCGGGTATTGCCAGAAATGGTCACCAGGCTGGCCCAAAGGCTGGTCCAGTTTCATCACAGGGCGGAGACCAATGCCGGTATCAGTGCCTTTGGCCGCCCTGATGCCATCAGTCAGAATACCGAGGAGAACTTCAGCCAGACCGAGAAGTACATCGGTAAGACCATCTCCAGCCGTAGTTTTGAGCAAATTAAGGGCTACACCCGGAGCTTTATCAGGCAAAAAGCGGCCCTGCTGGGGAAGCGGATTAAAGACGGCCACATAAGGGACGGCCACGGCGACCTCCACACCGCCCATATCTGCTTTAGTGATGGCATCTGCATCTATGACTGCATAGAATTTAACGACCGGTTCCGATATGGTGATATCGCCTCAGAGGTTGCCTTCCTGGCCATGGACCTAGACCACTACGGGCGGGCCGACCTGGGACGCCAGTTTATCACCGTCTATACCGCCTACAGCCAGGACAAAGGGCTAGCCCAGCTGCTGAAATTCTACAAGTGCTACCGGGCCTACGTACGGGGCAAGGTGGCCAGCTTCAAGCTGGATGACCCCTATATCAGCCAGGAAGAAAAAAGGCCAGCCGGGGAGATTGCCAGCAGCTACTTTGACCTGGCTCATTCTTATGTAAAGTCAAAACAAACCTACTCGGATACCTAATACGCTGAAAAGGAGACGATACATTGAAAGAACCGTTTGTGAAATTCATAGAAGCCGAGTTAGGCTCTGGTTTTTTGCTTATCGCCTGTGGTCTTCCCGGTACCTGGAAAACGGAGACAACCGAAGAGGTATCGAAGATTAAGGGCTATCCCCTCCTTCGCTCTGACTTGATTAGACTGGAAGTATTGAAGAATGAGGACATATTCGATGAAAAGGTGGCCTCAAATATGGGGAAACGGACAATGGTCTATGACGAAATGTTCAGGCAGGCAGATACGACCCTAAACAAGGGTGACGGAGTGATACTCGATGCCACCTTCATCACGCAGTCATTGAGAAGGCGTGCCGCTGCCATAGCCGCCAAATACAAGGTGACATTCGTTATCCTGCAGACGGACTGCCCACAGGAAGTTTCCATCAGGCGGATACTAAAGCGGACTAAAGAGAACTATGAGTCAAATGCACTGACTGAACAAGCCTACCTCAACAATAAAAAGAGGTTTGAAGAGGTGAACCTGAATGACTTGAAGGAGTTGCATCCCAATCTCAGTATCATCCACTTGATAGTTGATACTCGGCACGACCCGCCTGAAAATTGGTATATCACTGGCATGGAAAAGGCCTAAGCACCCTGTCATTCTGAATGGAACGAAGTGG
>JAUXAE010000113.1 GCA_030620035.1 Dehalococcoidales bacterium | reverse complement strand
CGTCCCGATGACCTGAAGCGGGTGCTGGCCACTGCCCAGAGTGTCAGGGTGCCCAGCGACCGCAAGCTGCTCCATGTTATTCCCCGGGGCTATGCCGTTGATGGTCAGCCCGGCGTCAGTAACCCGGTGGGCATGTACGGTTTCAGGCTGGATGTTGAGACGCACATTATCACCGCGGCAGCCACCTCGGTCCAGAATCTGGTAAAGTGCATTCGTTCTATCGGCATAGATATTGAGGACCTTGTCCTGGAGCCACTGGCCTCAAGTGAGGCGGTGCTCACCGC
Source organism: Dehalococcoidales bacterium (assembly GCA_030620035.1). Lineage (GTDB taxonomy): Bacteria > Chloroflexota > Dehalococcoidia > Dehalococcoidales > JAUXAE01 > JAUXAE01. Next base: position 2,919 of record JAUXAE010000113.1, on the reverse strand, counting down.
GGATGAGAAGCAGGTGGGCGTTATCCTGGCTGATATTGGCGGCGGCACCACCGATATCTGCGTTTTCAAGGAGGGCAGCATCTGGCATACCTCCATCCTGCCGGTGGCCGGCTACCAGATTACCCGGGATGTGGCTATCGGCCTGGGTCTGCCCTTTGATGTCGCCGAGGAGATGAAGAAAAGGTACGGCAGTGTCATGCCGGTCTACGAAACCAAGATGGAGACGGCCAGCCCTATCTCGGAGGACGGCCACGGCGTCTCCTACCAGGACCTGTGCGATATTATCCGGGCCCGGGTTGATGAGATACTAAGGCTTATCCTGCTGGAGATGCCCCGTGCTGAATACGAATCAATAGTTCCGGCCGGGCTGGTACTCTGTGGCGGTAGCTCCAACCTTTCCGGTATGGAGACACTGGGGCGTGACATACTGAAGCTGCCGGTAAGGGTAGGTGTTCCGGCCAATATCTACGGCATCACTGATGCCCTGCGCGACCCGGCCTATGCTACCAGTGTTGGTCTCCTACTCTGGGGGGCCAGGAACCAGGGCCGGCGGAGCTGGAACGGCGGTGGCTTCTTCGGGCGGCTCAGGCGGTTAATCTTCAACTTCGGCAACCTGTTCCGCTAGATTTAAAACAAAAAGGTTAGAAAGGAGAAAAAAATGGCAAAAACAAGCTTTGTCCCTAACCCAGCCAAGATCAAGGTTTTTGGCCTAGGCGGCGGCGGCTGCAATGCCATCACCCGCATGGTCAGGGAGGAGATTCAGGGCGTCGAGTTCATCGCCCTGAATACCGATGCCCAGGCACTGGCTATCACCGAGGCCCCGATCCGCATCCAGCTCGGCGAGAGACTGACCCGGGGACTGGGTGTTGGTGGTGACCACAGTATGGGCCAGAAGGCGGCCGAGGAGAGCCGTGATGAGATTAAGGAGCTGGTCACCGGGGCTGATATGGTCTTCATCACCTGCGGCATGGGCGGCGGCACCGGCACCGGGGCGGCCCCAATCATCGCCGATGAGGCCAAGAAAAGCGGCGCTCTGACCATCGCCGTGGTTACCAAACCATTTGAATTTGAGGGAACCCACCGCACCGAGGTAGCCAATGAAGGCGTTAGTCGCCTGTTGGGCAAGGTTGATACCCTTATCATCATCCCCAATGACCGCTTACTTGACCTGTGTGACCAGAAGACGGGTGTCGACAGTGCCTTTAAGCTGGCGGATGATGTCCTGAGGCACGGTGTCCAGGCCATCTCTGAGGTCATCACTGTCCCCGGGCTGATTAATCTTGACTTTGCCGATGTCAAGGCGGTGATGAAGGACGCCGGCCCTGCCTGGATGTCCATCGGCCGGGGCACCGGTAAGAACCGGGCGGTTGATGCCGCCAAGGATGCTCTGGACAGCCCGCTACTGGATGTCTCCATTGAAGGCTCAAAGGGTGTCTTGTTTAATGTTGTCAGTGGCGCTGACCTTACCCTGTTTGAGGTTAATGAGGCCGCTGAGGTAATCAAGCAGGCTGTTGACGCAGATGCCAACATCATCTTTGGCGTGGCCAGTGACCCCAATATGGGTAGCGACCTCAGGATTACCCTGATTACCACCGGTTTTGTCTCCAAGATGGGAATGGCTGAAGAGGGCGAAGAGGATGCCCTGACCCAGCAGCTCAGGGGGATAAAGAGTGAGGATGAGCTGGATGTTCCCTCATTCCTGCGCCGCCCGCTTTTCAGCCGTCAGCGTCAGGCAGTAACCCCGCGTGACAAGGTTACCAAAGCCTCCTCACGCTCCCCGTGGCGTTAGAGTTCTTGAGCCTTCAGTTTGCCGGCTGAAGGCTCAAGACCAGCGTAAAGGCTGCAGGTTTTTAATCGCCTGCAGCCTTGCTTTTTTGTAAAGAAAACCATAATAGGGGCTTGACAGATACTATATATTGTGGTAGTGTATTACTGCAACACTATATGATGTAGAGTATCTATTATGAACTGCCCTTATTGTGGCTACGCCGATTCCAGGGTTATCGATTCTCGGGAGGTCAATGACGGCATCCGCCGCCGGCGTCAGTGTTTAGGCTGCGGCTCTCGTTTCACTACCTATGAGCGATTGCAGCCGGGGGGTCTCTTCGTGGTTAAGAAGGACCAGCGGCGCGAGGAGTTTAACAAGGATAAGCTGCTTAGCGGTATCCGCAAGGCCTGTGAGAAAAGGCCCCTTGCCGCCGGTGCCGTTGATAGGCTGGCCGATGACATAGAGGCCCAGCTCTACAAGCTGGGTAAGGCTGAGATAGCCAGTACTACCATTGGCGATATGGTAATGGAGAGGTTAAGGGCGCTGGATAACATTGCCTATATCCGTTTCGCCAGTGTCTACCGCAAGTTTGCCGATATCACCGAGCTAAAACAGGAAGTAGACAGTCTGGTCGGTACCAGGGGTGAAGCACCCCCGGCCGCCGGTCAACTCTCCTTATTATCCAATGAGAGGGTGGCCGCGCTGGCCAAAAGCCGTAGCAGGAGGCGTTAGTGAACATGGCCAAACAGTCAGGAAAAAAGCAACCGAGGCCGGTTGACCGCAGCCGGATTGCCCGGGCTATCTTTGCCGCCGCCGAGTCTATGGGCATATCGGACAGAAGCAGGATTGAGCAGTTTACCAGCCAGCTGATTGAGCGCCTGGAGAGGCCGCCGGCCCTGCCCGGCATGGAACACCTGGTGCCTAAGGCCCGCCAGCTTGAGAAACGCCTGGTCACCGATGCTGAGATTGAGGCCATGGTAAAAGAGGTCCTGGTGACGGCCAAGCCAGCGCCCGGAGAAAAAACTCAGCCCAGGGAGGAATTGGTCATGTCGCCTAAGACTAAAACGGCCACTGCTGGTATCAGGCTTACTGATAATGCCCTCCGGGTTCTTGAGAGAAGATACCTAAAGAAGGACAAGCAGGGCCGGGCT
>JAUXAE010000054.1 GCA_030620035.1 Dehalococcoidales bacterium | reverse complement strand
TTGGCCGGCTTCTCTTCAGCCTTGGCCTCTGGTACCACTTCGGCAACCTCAGAAGCCGGTGGTTTCTCCTCCGCCTTAGCTTTAACGACCCTCTTTCTCTTGGGCTTGGCCGGCTTCTCTTCGGCCTTGGCCTCCGGCGCTGCCTCGATTACCTCAACGGCTGGTGGTTTCTCCTCCGCCTTAGCTTTAACAACCCTCTTTCTCTTGGGTTTGGCCGGCTTCTCTTCAGCCTTGGCCTCTGGTACCACTTCGGCAACCTCAGCGGCCGGTGCTTCTACTGATTTCTCCTCCGCTTTAGCCTTAACGGCCCTCTTTCTCTTGGGCTCGGCCGGTTTCTCCTCGGCCTTGGCCTCCGGCGCCACTTCGGCAACCTCAGCGGCCGGTGCTTCTACCGGCTTCTCCTCCACTTCAGCGGCCACCGCCTCAACAGGGGCCTCCTCAACCTCTGGCTCTTTGAGCTCGGGTAGAATATCACCCCGATATATCCACACCTTGACACCAATGCGTCCCATGTTGATATGTGCCTGGCTACAGCCATAATCAATATCGGCCCGCAGGGTATGCAGCGGCACCCGCCCCTGATGCATTACCTGACGGCGGGCTATCTCAACACCGCCTAATCTACCGGCACAGCTAATCTTAATTCCCTTGGCCCCGGCCTGCATAGTACGGAAGATTGCCTGCTTCATGGCCCGGCGGTAGGCGATGCGGCGCTCAATCTGTTCCGCCACCATTCTAGCTACCAGATAGGCATCAAGCTCGGGCCGGGCCACCTCCTGGATATTGAGTTGCACCCTCTTACCGATAAGGTCCTCAAGGTAGTGCCTCGTTTCATCAACCCGCTGCCCACCCCGACCAATGACAATGCCCGGCCGGGAGGTGTAGATAGTTAGTGACACCCTGTTTGCCGAACGCTCAATCTCCACCAGAGAAACACCGGCGTCAGTATAACGGGCACCAATGGCTTTTCTCAGCCTCAGGTCCTCCTGCAAGAAATCAACAAAATGCTTATCAGCGTGCCACTTTGCCGTCCAGTCACGCACCGTACCGATTCTAAATCCGAAAGGATGAACCTTACGTCCCATTAGGCCTCCATTTCAGCAACAACAACCGTAATATGGCTAGAACGCTTCAGGATTGGGCTTGCCCGGCCCCGGGCCCGGGGCCGATACCTCTTTAAACGCGGCGCCTCATCAGCAAAAATCCTAACAACCCTCAGGTCGGCCGGGTCCATCTGAAAAGTGTTCTCGGCATTGGCCGTTGCTGATTTTACCACCTTGGCTACCACCCGGGCTATCGGTGACGGGGCGAACTTGAGTACGGCCAGGGCCTCATCGACCTTCTTGCCCCGCACCATATCGACATACAAACGCACCTTGCTCGGCGATATACCAGTGTTTTTAGCTATTGCCCTAACTTCCATTTCTTTAAGCCGCCTTAACCGAGTAGCCTAACGGCCTACTACTTCCCCTTCCTTACCTGAGAAACCCTCTCCCCCTTGGTACCATGCCCCCTGAAGGTCCGGGTTGGCGTAAATTCGCCCAACTTATGACCGACCATATTCTCGGTGATATATATAGGAACATGGCGGCGGCCATCATAAACGCCAATATTAAGCCCCACCATCTGGGGCAGGATAGTTGACCAGCGCGCCCAGGTCTTGATGACCACCTTCTTACCCGAGCGATTGGCCGCCTCAACCTTCTTTAGCAGTTTGGCTTCAACCGCCGGTCCCTTCTTAACCGACCTCGACATTTAGCTACTACCTCCGTCGCTTAACAATCAATCTATCTGAAGTCTTGGGCTTTCTGGTCCGGTATCCCAGGGCCGGCTTGCCCCAGGGCGTCTTGGGTCCGGGCATACCTATCGGCGACCGGCCCTCACCGCCGCCGTGAGGGTGGTCGCTCGGATTCATGGCCGAGCCCCTGACCGTAGGCCTAAAACCAAGCCACCTTTTTCTACCCGCCTTGCCCAGGCTAATACCCTGATGGTCAACATTGCCCACCTGGCCAATAGTGGCCCGGCATTCGCTACGAATACGCCGCATCTCGCCGGAGGGCAACCTGACCAGGGCATACTGGCCCTCTTTGACCATAAGTTGTGCCGCCGTGCCGGCACCCCTCACTATCTGTCCGCCACGACCCCTGCCTAGCTCAATGTTATGAATCAGGGTGCCGCTCGGGATTAGCTGTAAGGGCAGGGCATTACCTGGCTTCAGTTCAGCATCATCACCCGACTTGATGGTGTCACCGACACTGAGCCCCAGGGGAGCCAGGATGTAGCGTTTCTCGCCATCAGCATAGTGGATGAGGGCGATACGCGCCGAACGGTTGGGGTCATACTCAATGGTCGCCACCCTGCCCGGCACGCCGATTTTGTCCCGCTTAAAATCAATCAGGCGCAGCCGGCGCTTGGCGCCGCCGCCACGGTGGCGGACGGTTATCCTGCCCTGGTTATTGCGCCCCGCCTTCCTCTTCAGTGTCTTTAAAAGCGACTTCTCCGGCCGACTCGTGGTTATCTCCTCAAAGGTTGAGCCGCGCATATGCCGCCGGCCGGCCGAAGTCGGCCGATAATCCTTTATGGCCACTCTATCATCCTCTTCATAAAGATTTAAACCCCTTCAAACAGCTCTATCTTGTCGCCGGGCTTAAGAGTAACGATGGCCTTCTTCCAGGACGGGGTCAGCACTGCCCGTCGGCCCATGCGTCGCATCTTGCCCGGAACCATCATCATATTAACCGCCATAACCTTAACATTAAAGGCCTTTTCTACTGATTGTTTCACCATTTGTTTGTTGGCCGCCTTGGCCACCTCAAAGACATACTTGCCCTGAGCCTGAAGGTCGGTATTCTTTTCCGTTATCAAAGGTCGGCGCAATACCTCATAGAGATGCATGACCCTCTCCTTGAGGCCCCCACAACCCCTCCACCTGGTGTATCGCTGCCTCGGTCATCACTAATTTTTTATAGGAGAGAAGGTCAAGCACACTGAGTAGATTGGCCGGCGTCGTCTTAACCCTCTGAATATTGCGGGCCGATTTGACCAGGTTCTCATCAGGCTGGCTGGTGGCAATAAGGGCCGATGACTCCATCCCCAGTGTCTGCAGGATTTTAACCATCTCCTTAGTCTTGGCCTCACCAAGGGTTAGCTCATCCAGAACCTTCAGTTCACCACTTGAGGCCTTGGCCGACAAGAGACACCTGATGGCCAGTCGGCGCATCTTTTTGGGCACCTGCTGCCGGTAGTCCCTGGGCTTGGGACCAAAGGTAACACCACCGCCGCGGCGTAGCGGTGACTTCCGGCTGCCCGCCCGAGCCAGACCGGTGCCCTTCTGACGGAATAGCTTGCCGCTTTTACCGGCGACCTCACTACGAGTTTTGGTGCTGGCGGTACCCTGACGGGCGTTGGCCCGCTGCCGCACCATTGCCTGATGCACTACTGCCTGGTTAAAGGGCACGGCAAAGACAACATTACTTAGCTCAATGTGCCTAACCACCTCACCGCTCCGGTTATAAACTGGGACCTGCATTTGTTAGCCCGACTTCCTTATTAGTATCAGTCCGTTCTTGGCACCGGGGACAGCCCCCCTAAGGAACAAAAGGTTTCGCTCAGGGTCGGCCTCAAGCACCTCAAGATGGCGCACCGTCACCCGTTCATCCCCCATATGGCCGGCCATGCTAGTGCCCTTCAGCACCCGGCCCGGAGAGGTACCAGCGCCGATGGAGCCCGGGGCACGGTGCCGGTCAGACTGACCGTGTGTCTTGGGGCCGCCGGCAAAGCCGTGGCGCTTGACGACGCCGGCAAAGCCCCGGCCCTTGGACAGGCCGCTAACATCAACCAGGTCACCAGACTGAAACAGGCTGGCATCAACCCGGTCACCAACCGTAATGTCCTTAATATCAGCCACCCTCAGCTCCCTAAGATATTTAAAATTCCCCAGCCCCTTGAGATGTCCCCGCTCAGGGGCCTTGAGCCGCTTGAGCTCGCCAAAGCCAAGCTGGACAGCATTATAGCCCTCTTTAGCCCGGGTCTTAACCTGGACCACGGTACAGGGGCCAGCCTCAATAGCAGTGGTCGCCTCAGCCCGGCCATTTTCCCTAAATAGCCGGGTCATGCCTATTTTTAGGCCCAAGATACCCTGAATCATGGCTTTAAATACCTATAATTTAATATCTATGCTAACCCCGGAAGGGATATTCAAACTGGCCAGAGAGTCTACTGTCTTGGAAGTCATCTCAACAATATCAATAAGCCGTTTATGGGTCCTGGTCTCAAACTGCTCCTGTGAGTCCTTATCTATAAACGGTGACCGGATGACGCTGTACTTCTGAATGCGGGTGGGCAGTGGCACCGGCCCGGAAACAACGGCCCCAGTCCTCTCCAGCGCCTCAACAATCTGCCTGGCCGCCTGGTCAAGCACCCTATGGTCAAAACCCTTTAGTTTGATACGAACATTCTGTTTAGGCATATAATTTCACCCTGAAATCCTAGCTACTATCTATTAGCGGCCGACCTCACCAACCTGGCTGGCTAAAGCAGCCGATAGCTCCTGATAGCGATGAAACTCCATGGAATAGGTCGCCCGGCCACGGCTAATCGAGCGCACCTCAGTGGCGTAGCCAAAGGTCTCAGCCAGGGGGACCAGGGCATAAACAACACTGGTCTCACCACGCGGTTCAACAGCCGAGATATGACCCCTTCGGGAACTGAGACCACCGATTATATCACCAAGAAACTCCTCCGGGGTAACCACCTCCAGCTTCATAATAGGCTCAAGAAGGGTTGGCTTGGCCTTGGCGACACCCTTCTTTAGGGCCATTGAGCCGGCCATCTTAAAGGCTATCTCCGAAGAGTCAACCTCATGATAGCTGCCGTCGTATATGGTTACCTTAAGGTCAACCAAGGGATAGCCGGCAAATACACCGGTCTCCATGGCCTCTTTAATACCGGCCTGGGCGGCCAGAATATAGGGCTTGGGTATGGCCCCGCCCTTAACCCGGTCAACAAACTGAAAGCCGCTGCCGCTCTCTAACGGCTCCAGCTCTATTAAGACATGGCCGTACTGGCCACGCCCCCCGGTCTGCCGGACAAACCGGCCCTCAGCCTTGGCCGGGACGGTAATGGTCTCCTTATAGGCAACCCGCGGCTTGCCCACCGTGGCCCCTACCCTGTATTCACTGAGCATACGGCTGACAATGACCTCCAGGTGGAGTTCACCCATCCCCGAGATAATCGTCTGCCCGGTTTCCTCATTGTAGCTAACCTTGAAGGTCGGGTCCTCATCAGCCAGCCTCTGCAGGGCCTCCACCATCCTGTCCTGGTCAGCCCTGGTTTTGGGCTCAATGGCGATGGACATCACCGGCTCAGGGAAGCGTATCGCCTCTAGGATAAGGGACTGGGACGGGTCACACAGGGTATCACCGGTAAAGGTATCCTTAAGGCCCAGTGTGGCCATGATAGAGCCGGTATCGGCCTTGTTTACCTCTTCACGACGGTTGGCATGCATCAAAAGCAGTCGGCCAATACGCCCCTTATGGCCTCTAGTAGAATTAAAGACCTGGGCGCCGACGGTTACCCTGCCCGAATACACCCTGAAATAGACCAGCCGGCCGACAAAGGGGTCGGCAACCACCTTAAAGGCCAGGGCGGAAAAGGGGGCCTCATCACTGGCCGGGCGAGAGACCTCACCGCCGGTTCTGGTATCAATTGCCTTTACCGGTGGCATATCCAGTGGCGACGGCAGGTAATCAATAATAGCATCCAGCAGCAGCCTGATACCCTTGTTCCTCAGGGCGCTGCCACAGAGAACCGGGATACCCTTATTGGCCAGGGTAACCCTTCTCAGGGCCTGCTTTAGCTCTGGGGCGGTAATGGCCTGGCCCTCAAGATAGGCCTCCAAAATCTGGTCATCTTCCTCGGCCAGCTTTTCAATCAGTGCCTGACGGAACTGACTACATTTTGCCTGCTCTGACTCTGGGATGGCTAACGCCACCGGTTCTGAGTCGGGCTGGCTGTTAAAACTCCAGGCCCTCTCGGCCACCAGGTCAATAACACCCTGAAACGACTCGCCACTGCCCAAGGGTAGCTGAATAGGCAGATGCTTGGCATGGAGACGTTCCTCTATCATCTTCAGGCAGTGGTTAAAGTCAGCGCCCACCCGGTCCATCTTATTGATGAAGCAAATCCGGGGGACGCCATATCTATTGGCCTGCCGCCACACCGTTTCTGACTGAGCCTCAACGCCGGCGACACCGTCAAAGACGACCACGCCGCCATCCAGCACCCTGAGACTGCGCTCAACCTCAGCCGTAAAATCGACATGCCCCGGGGTATCAATAATATTGATTCGGTGTTCCCGCCAGTGGCAGGCGGTAGCCGCCGCCGTGATGGTGATGCCGCGCTGCCTCTCTTGCTCCATCCAGTCCATCACCGCGGTGCCCTCATCCACGGCCCCGATCTTGTAGGTGCGACCCGTGTAATAGAGTATCCGCTCGGTAACCGTGGTCTTACCGGCATCAATATGAGCGATAATACCGATGTTGCGGACGCGCTCCAGCGGGAAGGTCCTGGCGGCCATCACATCCTCTATCTTGGGTCTTTCTGATACCGAATTCCCAGCCATATTAGTCTACCATCTATAGTGGGCAAAGGCCCTGTTGGCCTCAGCCATCCTATGAGGATCCTCACGTTTTTTGCAGGTGGCCCCCTGCTCCATTGAGGCATCACCAACCTCAGCGGCCAGCTTCTCGGCCATAGACTTGCCCGCCCTGGCCCGGGCGGCATTTACCAGCCAGCGCATGGCCAGGGAAAGGCTGCGGTCAGGCCGGACCTCCACCGGCACCTGATAGGTAGCACCGCCAACGCGGCGCGGTTTAACCTCAAGAAGAGGGGTAACATTCCTTACTGCCTGCTCCAAGATGCTGACCGGGTCCTTCTTCTCCCGTTGCTCAATAATGCCCAGGGCCTCATAGACAATCCTCTCAGCAGTAGCTTTACCGCCATTGAGCATTACCTTATTAATCAACCTGGCAACAGTTAAACTGTGATACCTGGCATCAGGGATAATCTCTCTTCTTACAATCGCGGCTCGCCTGGGCATCTTGCCTCCTAAATCTCGGCAGCCTCAACGGCCGCTTTGCCTCGTTTAGTACCGTATTTGCTACGACCCCGGCGGCGATTGGCAACGCCGGTAGTATCCAGCGCCCCGCGAATGATACGGTAGCGAACGCCGGGTAGGTCAGGCACCCGGCCACCACGGATGAGAACCACCGAGTGTTCCTGCAGCTCATGGCCCTCGCCAGGAATATAGGCGGTTACCTCCATACCGTTGGTCAGCCTCACCCTGGCTATCTTACGCAGCGCCGAATTGGGCTTCTTAGGAGTGGTCGTCTTCACCTGAACACAAACCCCTCGCTTCTGCGGGGAGCCCTTGCCCCATATCATCTTGTTCTTCAGGGCATTATAGCTGTAACGCAGCGCCGGCGTCTTGGTCTTCTTTGAAACCCGCCTACGCCCTTTTCTAACAAGCTGATTAACAGTGGGCATCTTCTCCCTTTCT
>JAUXAE010000046.1 GCA_030620035.1 Dehalococcoidales bacterium | reverse complement strand
GAGGATAAACTGGCCGAAATACAGAAGCTCATTGAGGAGTATAAGAAGAGGTTTGAGTTTGCCTATTTCCTTGACTCCTTTGAGGAGGAGTTAAAGGAGGAGCGCACCATAGACACTACCAGGGTGCTCTTCAAGGGCAGGGACTACTATACCATTGTTGATGTCCCGGGGCACAAGGAGTTCATCAAAAACATGCTCACCGGAGCCTCTAGCGCCCAGGTGGCCATCCTGGTGGTCTCAGCCCCGGACGGTGTTCAGGAGCAGACCCGGAGGCATACCTTCCTGATACATATGCTGGGGATAAAGAAGGTTCTGGTGGCCATCAACAAGATGGACTTGGTGGACTATAAGGAGGCTGTCTTTCGGGAGGTTAAACGGGAAACCAGCCGGCTCCTTTCCTCTCTTGGCTATTCTGAGGCTAAGTTTATCCCCATCTCGGCCATAGAGGGCGATAATGTATATAAAACTTGGGCCAGAATGGAATGGTATGGCGGGCCTACCCTGATTCAGGCCCTTGATGCCATAGAGCCGGAGGCGGCCAGTGAAAAACCACTCAGGTTTGTTGTTCAGGATGTATACTCCCTTGACTCGGATAAGGTAGTGGTTGGCCGGGTAGAGTCGGGCACCCTGAGGAGGGGGGATGAGCTTATTTTTCAGCCCGGCGGCATAAAGGGGAGAGTGGCCAAGATAAAGGTCTTCCCGGGTGAGGTGGACGAGGCAGGGTCAGGAGACAGCATAGGTATTGTGACTGGTGGTGAGGTAGCTAGAGGCAGTATCGGCGGACATCTTGGCCAGCCGCCTATCCCTGTGGAACGGTTTTTGGGCGAGGTCGTTCTCCTTAAAGGTAGATTGAAGCGGGGAGACAGGGTTGAGATGAAATGTGGCACCAAGAGGACAAGATGCCGGGTACAGGAGATAAGGGAGAGGCTAAGCTCGGAGACAGGTGAGGTGATGGGCCAGAATGCGGTTGAGATAGGGGAGCACGAGGCGGCCACCATTGTCTTTGAGACCGAGCCGCTGGTAGTCGAGAGATTCTCTGAGGTACCAGAGTTAGGCAGGTTCATCCTGGCAAGGGAGGGCAAGAATATTGGTGCCGGTGTTGTCTTGGCGGCAAATCTTTAGCCTGAATCTATCACTTACTTGGGGGTTTTGAGGTGATTTTTGTTCTGGGGATAGATGCCGCCACCTGGACGGTGATAAGGCCCAATCTAGACAGGCTGCCCACCTTCAGGCGGCTTTGCCAGATAGGCCGGTGCCGTGAGCTTATCCTTAGGGAAAAGCCCGTCTCTCCCTCAGTGTGGTGTGGCATGTTCTGCGGCCAGACCCCGGCTGAGCACGGACATGAGGGCTTCGTCGCTGATGGCAATATTGTCCGGAGGCAGGACATAAAGGTGGACTTCATCTGGGACATCCTCCACCGAGAAGGCAGGAGGGTGAAGGTGCTCAATGTGCCTTTCATAGTTCCTCCCTACTCCTTTGGCCTTGATTTTAGACCGGTGGGCTTCGGGCTGCCTACCAATGAGAGGGAGTGGCAGGAGGAGCTTGACCGGGTTACTGAGAGAACCAGGGGGCTCATGGCCGAGGAGCCTGACCTGCTCATCTCGGTTTATACTCTTCTTGACCGCATCCAGCACTTTCACTGGGGGGAGGGCTGTGTTGCTAGCTGGTATCAAAAACTGGACAGCAAGATAGGAGAACTCCTCTTTGGTAGCGGCTTCTTTAAGGAAAAGCGAAACAGACTTATTGTTATCTCCGACCACGGCTTCTGCTCCTTCGGTGAGGCCAAGGTTCGGACCCTGCCCCTCGAATCTGGGGAGGGTAAACTCAAGGGAGACCACCACGAGAATGCCCTCCTTATAACCGTGAATCTGGACTACCCCATAGAGAGACCTCAGGATGTATTTTTTGCCCTCAAGAAGGAGCTCGGAGCAGGCTAGCCTTTAGGCCTTCTCTTTGAGCCATTGCCTCAGCCTAATCTCTGCCAAAAATACATTTGCCCGTCATCGGCCAGCTAGGCTATAATGAGGACAATGAAGGTCAACAACCGAAGGGTCCTCATTGCCATAATTATCGTTTCCCTGCTGCTGTTTCCCGCTGTTGCCCTTACCTCCGGGGCGCTCCGAATTGTCTTGGCTCTCCCCTTTATTCTCTTCTTTCCCGGTTATACACTGCTCTCGGCCCTTTTCCCCAAGAGGGGTAGCCTCGGTGGTGTTGAGCGAATCGCTTATAGTTTTGGCTTGAGTATAGCTGTTACTATCCTTATCGGGGTTATTCTCAACTATACCCCCTGGGGCATCAACCTCTACCCCAGCCTTATCTCGGTTGCCCTTTTTATTATCACCACCACAATTGTTGCCTGGTATCGTCAGGGGGTGTTGCCCCCTGACCAGCGTTTCAGCATAGCCGTGAATATCAGTCTAGCCAGGTGGGGCCAGATGGCCGGTCTGGATAAGGTCCTGTACACCTTTCTTGCTGTTGCCATAATGATAGCCCTAGGCTCTATTGGTTATGTTATGGCCGTGCCCAAACAGGAGCAGAAGTTTACCGAATTCTATATCCTTGGCATTGACGGCAGTGCCCAAAACTACCCCAAGCAGGTGGTGCTGGGGCAGCCTGTGGAACTAATCATTGGTATTGTTAATCACGAAGGTGTTGTTATTAGCTATCGAGTGGATATAAGAATAAACAACACCAGAAATAAGGAGGTCGAAACCGCGGCACTGGCTGATGAGGAGACGTGGCAGGAGGTAGTCAGGTTTATCCCCCAGGGTTCGGGTTTAGAGCAAAAGGTGGAGTTCTGGCTGTATAAGAATGACCAGGCTGAGCCCTGCTTTGAGACCCCGCTTCATCTATATATTGATGTCATCGAGCCACCCCCTGCCTCTTAATGGAGATATAACTTCGGTGGAAAAGGTTCAAAAAACCAAGGTTTGTGTCATCCTGCCTGCCCTTGACGAAGAGTTAACGGTGGGTAAGGTCATTGATGAGATACCCCGAAAGGCCCTGGAGAGGGAAGGGTATCAGGTTGATATCCTGGTGGTGGACGGCAACAGCCATGACCGAACCAGGCAGGTTGCCCGGGAAAAGGGGGCCCGGGTTATCGTTGAACCGAGGCGAGGTAAGGGCCGGGCGGTAAGGACGGCCCTGGGACTGGTCAGGGCCGACTTTGTATTTATGCTTGATGCCGATTATACCTATCCGGCTACCTATATTCCTGATATGCTTAGGATTCTGCACCAGGGCTGTCCGGTAGTCATCGGCTCAAGACTAAGGGGGGGACGGGAAAAGGGGGCTATGAGACGACTGAACCTGATGGGCAATTTCCTGCTTACTTTATTAGCCAACATACTCTACCGGGCCAGGATAAGCGACCTTTGCACCGGCTACTGGGGGATAAGGGGAGAAGTAATCCCAAATCTAAGCCTTTCCGCCGATGGTTTTCAGCTTGAAGCCGAGCTGTTCACCCAGCTGACCAAGAAGGGCTATTCTATTGCTGAAGTGCCCACATATTACCGATGCCGTCAGGGCAAAGCCAAACTTAGCGGGCTAAAAGACGGGATTAAAATAGGCTGGATGCTGATTAAAAAAAGATTCTGGGTAAAATAAAGACAAGATTATACCAAAGACGACAATGACATTGGCCAAGATATCCATAATCGTTCCCTGTTACACTATGGACAGGCTTAGAGACGTTACTGAGCTTCTGGACAGTATCGATGCTCAGACCTATAAAAATGTCGAGACGATAGTTGTGGCCGAAAGGTCACCAGAGCTGGTCAGCGGCATTAAGGGTTACATACAGGAGAAGGGCTACCAAAACACTCAGGTCCTATTCAATAAGGATGAGTGGGGCTCCTACTCAGCCAGAAACCTGGGTATTGAGCGGGCTAAAGGTAGTGTTCTGGCCTTTATTGATGATGATGCCCTCCTTTTCCCTGATTGGGCCCAAGAAACGGCCCGAAGCTATGATAAGGATGACTCAGTTATCGGTCTTACCGGGCCTATCCTGCCTTTATGGGAGCACGACTCTATGGCCTGGTTCCCCAGGGAGTTATACTGGATATTCTCCTGTACCTATTGGGATTGGACCGAAAAAACAGAGGTCAGAAATGGCTATGGTACCAACATTTCCTTCCGGCGGGAGGCCTTTGATGCCTGCGGTGCCTTTAAGAGTAGCCTTGGGGATGAGAAGGGGTGGGGCAAGAGCGACTGGCAGAGACCGGGGGCTAAAGAGACCGAGTTTTCGGTGCGAGTGACCCGGGAGACAGGTAAGCGCATAGTCTACAACCCGGATATAAGGGTAAAACACAAGGTTTATCGTTACCGGCTTGCCACCGGCTTCATTATCAGGAGGGCTTACTGGGAGGGATATGCCAAGGCCTGGCTGAGTAGATGGGGCCGCTCCAGCGATAGGGAGGTATTAGCCACCGAGTATAGCCTGCTGCGTCGCATTTTATTTAGCCTAGTGCCTTATTCGTTAGGCCTTCTTTTCAAGCGCCCGATAATCGCCCTCCGCAGGCTATGGACTACGGCACTGGTGCTCTCCTGTGTTAGCGGTGGCTATCTTGTTTATAGCCTGTCCCGTATTTTTGGCCGAGGTCGGCATTAAGTTGCCGGGTGAAGAGGCGGCCAAATCTAAGGAAACTAGGTATGCCGGTGGTAGAATTTTAGAATTATGAAGCTAAACTGGTCTGAAGAACAACGAAAACGAATCTCAATACTACTGACCATATTGGCCCTTCTGGGCTGGGCGCATAGCATTGTCTACGCCGAATTAGACATTGGCCATTGGGGGTTGATTGGCAGCTTACCGATAACCTTTTTTGTCGCCTTGGCCTTACTGGCGGTTGCCTCGGCTATTCTCTGGGTATCTAAAGAAAGGCATGGCAAGTTACTCTGCCTGCAACTGTTGATTCTCATTATGGCACTGAGCCTGGTGCCGCTGATAACCGGCGGCTCGGCACCGTTCGTTAACCATGGTTACCGAAACCTCGGTTATATTGACCATATCGTCACCCAGGGTTATTTTGACACTCAGGCCACCTTCTACCTGAGCTGGCCGGGGGCCTTTGTTCTGTCAACGATAATAGCCAAGATAGGTTTGATAGATTTTACGCCACTGATTGAGGTTTTCCCTATCTTGCTGTCTATACTATTCCTCCTGCCCCTTTACATCTTCCTGAAAAATACCCTTGGTGAAAACCGGAGCAACTACATCTGGGCCGGGTGCTGGCTCTTTTACCTGGCCGGTTGGGCCGGGCCCGGGAACCTGACAAGTCCCATGGGGACGGCCATTTTCTTTTTTATGGTAATGCTGGCCCTGATTACCAGCCCCCGTATTTGGCAGAGGGATGGCAAGTCTCTGGTTATCCTGTCTTTGATAGTCATTGTCTTTGCCGCCATGGTTACCAGCCATCTGCTAACTTCATTAGCTGCCCTGGGCATTATGGCGGCACTTGCCCTATTGCGGCTGGATAGACGATTGGCCTTGACCGCGGCTGTCTGTCTGGCTATTTTACTGACCTGGAATCTGACCGTAGCCGGGGACTTTGTCATCAACCGGCTGCCCTTCATCTCGGAAGGGGTATTTATTTTTGACCTTTCGCTTCTTACCCAGCGGGAGGTCACCGGTCATTTCCTGGGTAGTAGCTCACATGTCGATGTAGCCACCATGAAGCTAGTTCATGCCGGTCTGTTTGCCCTAATCGGCCTGGCTGGGGTTATCTTGGCCTTGGTAAAGAGGAAGGAACTTAAAACTACTATCTCCCTTTTGGCCATCATCGTAATCCCATTGCCACTGATAGTTCTATCTGGTCACTATGCCCAAGAAATTCTCACCCGCATTTACGTCTTCATAGTGCCCGGTTTGGCCTACTTTGGCGCCAGACTGTTTGATGCCAACAGAAGAGTGGTGGCCACTGTGCTGGGCCTGCTATTAATCATAGCCATCCCGCTAAATATAATAGCTACCTATGGTAACCAGGAGCTGGACTATTTTTCACCGGGACAACGAGCGGAGACATTCTTTTTTCACAATAATGCCAGTCAGGGTTTGGTATTCGGTGCCTGGCCGATAGGGACGGTTGATAATATTGAAGATTATGCTAACATCAAGCTAGACAGGCTGGAATGGGAAGATGATAAAATAGTCGTGGCCAGTTGGTTGCGGAAGTACATGCCCTGCTATATCGGCATAAGCCGTCAGAATAGAGCCTGGTACGAATGGTTTCGGGGCGATACCCATTTTATACCTGATACGGAACAGCGGTTACAGGATACAGCGAGCCTGAATTTTATATATAATAACCCTGATTTGGAGCTCTATATTTATGAGGGTGAGTGAGAACTGAAGGCGGCTAGTCTATGAGAGTCCTCCAGGTAAGCATCGGTTATGTCCCGACCCGGGCCGGTATCGCCCATCATGTTAGGAACATTAGTGAACGGCTGGCCATAAAACACGAGGTTACTGTTTTTAGCCAGAACTACCGGGGTTGGTTGCCCGAGGAGGAGGAGACCATAAATGGGGTTCTGGTCAGAAGATTCAAGAGCTTTTCTCCCGGTGCCGCCTATCACTTCTCACCCAGCATGATACGGGAGCTTAGAGGGTCTCAATTTGATATAGTCCACGGGCATGGCTATCATGCCCTGCCCCTGTACTTCTCAAGGTATGCCAAGAGAAGGAGGTTTGTGGTAACCCCTCACTATCATGGGCATGGGCATACAGCATTCAGGGATTTCCTTTTAAGACTATACAAACAATTCGGTAAGAGGATATTTGCCGACGCCGACGCCGTTATTTCGGTGTCAAACTATGAGAAGAGACTGCTGATTAAGGACTTCGGTCTCGATGAAGCCAAGATTCGGTTGATTCCCAACGGGATTAACCTGACTGAATTTGCTGGCCCAAAGGTGTCCGAGAAGACAAACAGCATTCTCTATGTCGGCCGACTGGAGGAATACAAGGGGGTACAGTATATAATACGAGCACTACCTCGGCTTGATGATGACCTCTGCCTGGAAATAGTCGGCTGGGGCACCTATAAGAGAGAGCTGGCACATCTGGTAGAAAAATTGGGGCTAAGCCACCGGGTTAGATTTAACCAGTTCCTGCCCCGTGGTGAGCTATTAGAGATGTATAGCCAAGCCGGAGTGTTTGTTCTGTTGTCACGGCATGAAGCCTTTTCTATGGTAGTGGCTGAGGCCCTGGCCTCAAAGACACCCTGTATTGTGGCCAACACATCGGCCTTGAGGGAATGGGTTGATAACCGGAATTGTTTTGGCATTGACTATCCGGTGGATATTGATAGGCTGGCTGAATTAATCAATAAGGTTATTGGTAGAAAGGTAACCGATGTCAAGCTCTGGGGCTGGGATGATGTAGTGAGGGAACTGGAACAGATTTATGACCTGGGTCAGGAGTGATTTGATATGAGCCATGGAAAAGATAAATTTGGAGAGCATTATTTTGAATCCACCTCTAACTACCCACGAGCCATCTTAAGGGGCAGAAGAATAGGGTTGCAGCCTAGGTTTTGGCTAAGATACATTAAGAAGCGTAAAAAGGGTGGGAGACTACTGGATATCGGCTGTGGAAAAGGCTTCTTCTTAGAGCGTGCCGAGAAATTCTATGATACTTATGGCATTGACATTTCTGAATACGCTATTGAACAGGCTCAACCCAGGCTTCATAACACGAAACTGTATATCGGGGATGCCGACCAGCTTGATTTTGACCGTGATTATTTTGATATCATCACCTGTTTTGATTTACTAGAGCACTTAGACAGTCCTGAGCTAGCTATCAAGAAGTGTTACCTGATACTCAGGGAAGGAGGACTATTTATTTTTAGGGTGCCTAATACCGATTCCTACGGCCTCGTTTGGCTTAAGGAAAATTGGCACGGTCATAGAGACCAAACACATGTATCCCTGCTTTCAAATGAAGAGTGGGGCCACCTATTGGGGGAGAACGGTTTTAGCATAATTGATAGGTTTTACGATGGATTATGGGATTCGCCATACTTCAAAGTAATACCCGACTTTATACAGCATATTTTCTTCAAGCTTCTCTTTACTGTGCTCTTTCCCTTGCTTGGCATTTTGGGCATTAAGCTTCCCAGGAAATGGGGTGAAAATGTCATCTTGGTGTCTATTAAGTAACTTATAAGCTGGTAGGCGGAGGAAAAACAGAAGCAGAAACAATAATAGTTAAAAGATTTT
The DNA here is from genome assembly GCA_030620035.1 of Dehalococcoidales bacterium. Taxonomy (GTDB): domain Bacteria; phylum Chloroflexota; class Dehalococcoidia; order Dehalococcoidales; family JAUXAE01; genus JAUXAE01. Next base: position 68 of record JAUXAE010000046.1, on the reverse strand, counting down.
TGTAGGGTATGAAGTAGATGAAAATGGAAAAACCAAATGTTATTTTAATAACCATTGACAGCCTGAGG